>JAUPKZ010000081.1 GCA_030837195.1 Campylobacterota bacterium | reverse complement strand
GAATGTAGGTCGCTGCCTAGTTGATCATTTCTTACAACAACTTCTTATCCAACATTTAACAAATTAACCAAAAATATTGACAACATAGTCATACAAAATCAACTCTAGTTCCTATTATTTACTGTTATGAAGATATTAATATGATATTATTCTATATTATTTTACTAGGGTAGTTTATGAAAGAATATATAAAAGATCAGATAAAAAAATCATATGAAACAAAACAAGCAATATATAACAATGATGGGTTATTAGAAAAAATAAAAAAAGTATCTCAATTATGTGTAGATATTTACAAAAACAGTTCAAATAAAACAATATTAGCCGGTAATGGCGGAAGTGCTGCGGATGCTCAACATATTGCAGCCGAACTTGTTGGCAGATATGGTTTTGATAGACCCTCACTCCCCTCTCTTGCACTTACCACCGATACTTCAAATTTGACCGCCATAGGCAATGATTATGGGTATGACAGGGTTTTTTCCCGTCAATTGGAGGGAATGGGGCAAAATGGAGATATTTTTATAGGTATTTCAACTTCCGGCAACTCACAAAATATTATCAATGCTTTTGAAGTTGCAAAGCAAAAAGGCATAACAACAGTCGCGCTTGTCGGCAGAGATGGCGGAGAGATGGCAAGAGTAGCTGATATAGCTATCATAGTCCCATCAAACGATACGCCAAGAATTCAAGAATCGCATATACTCATAGGTCACATAATCTGTGATATTATAGAAAAAGAGGTATTTGCGCAGGGTGTAAATTAAAGCTTAATGAATAAAGCACTTTTTTTAGATCGTGACGGAGTTGTTAATGTCGAGATAAACTATCTTTACAAAAAAGAGGATTTTGTTTTTATTGAAGGTGTTTTGGGACTTTGTAAACATTTTCAAAAGTTAGGATACATTATAATTATTGTTACAAATCAGTCCGGTATTGCTAGGGGTTATTATGATGAGAATGCATTTGAATCGTTAAGTGGTTGGATGTTAAATGAATTTAGCAAAAACGGCATAGAGATAAAAAAAGTTTATTATTGCCCACATCACCCTGAAATATCAGGCGAATGCAGTTGTAGAAAGCCAAGCCCAGGAATGATACTGGAAGCAAAAGATGAGTTTAATATAGATTTAGAGAATTCTATATTAGTCGGCGATAAAGAGAGTGATATAGAAGCAGCGCTTGCTGCTGGAATTAAAACAACATATCTTTTTGATGCACTAGAAGAGGTGGAATTCACGAAAGCATCTAAAAAAGTTTCAAAATTGGGGGATATATATAATGCTGATTTTAAATAGCGGCGGTACATTTAATAAGAGATATAATTATTTAAACGGTGAACTGGAAGTTCCATATGATAATGCAGCACTAAAGAGGATTTTGGAGAGTACGGGAACGCTTTATGAAGTGGCAGGAGTTATCTATAAAGATAGTTTAGATATGGATATCAATGATAGAAAAATACTTGCCAGAGTTATAATGGAGTCAAATGAAGATACTTTTGTGATAGTTCATGGAACTGATACAATGCACCTTAGTGCTGAATTTTTAGCTGAGATATTTGATGATAGAAAGATAGTGCTTGTAGGAGCTATGAAACCATTTGAGGTAGATAATATTGAAGCAAGTTTAAATCTCGGTATGGCAATCGGCTTTGCAAAAGGTGTAAGCCAAAATGGAGTTTATATATGCATGAACGGCTATGTAGAACAATGGAATAAGATAGTTAAAAATACTAAATTTGGAAAATTTGAGCTTGTCCAAGAATAAAGTTTGTTGTTCACATTGCCATTTAGAGTTTGAACCATCGGCAATGATACAAGAAGAGCAAAATGCGAGTCTGCTCTATTTTTGTTGCAATGGCTGCCAAAGAGTTTATCATCTTTTAAAAGATGAGGGTTTGGATGGTTTTTATGAAAAAAGCAATAATATAGCACTCGCCCCACCGATTGAAAATTATGACGACTCTTCTAAATTTGACACACTTTCGTTTTATGATAAATTTGTAAAAGTAAATAGTGATGGTTTTTATGAGGTATCTTTGATTATAGAGGGGATCCATTGTTCTGCGTGTGTATGGCTTAATGAAAAGGCATTGCATAAAATGGATGGAGTTGTTGAAGCAAATATAAATTTTACAAACAATAAAGCACATATAGTTTGGGCAGACAATATCGTAAAACTCTCAAAAATTATAGATATGATTCGCTCTATCGGTTACAACGCATTTGCATACGATGCAATGGCTCAAGAAGCATATGTAAACAAAGAGAGAAAAGCATACTATTTAAAGATGGCGGTTGCCATATTTGCATCTATGAATATTATGTGGATAGCGGTTGCTCAGTATGCAGGATATTTTAGCGGAATTACGCAAGATGTAAAGACTATACTTAATGTGGCAGAGGGAATACTTGCTACTCCCGTACTTTTTTATAGCGGCTTGGTCTTTTTTAGAGGGGCATATTTTGGTTTAAAATCAAAAACTGTAAATATGGATTTGCTTGTTGCAATAGGGGCTTTTTTAACTTATATTTACTCAATTTATGTGACGGTTGCACAAAGCGGGGAGGCTTACTTTGATTCTGTTAGCATGATAATTACCTTTATACTTATAGGTAAATTTTTGGAAGTTTTGAGTAAAAAAAATGCGGCTGATACGCTTGATATGCTTACAAAAAATATCCCAACAGAGATAAAAGTTATAAGAGATAAAAATAGCATTATATGTAAACTAGACGAAGTAGAAGTCGGAGATGTAGTTGTGCTCTCTAGCGGCGAGAAGGTGTTGCTTGATGGCGAGATAATAGCAGGAGAGGGCTCTTTTGACGAATCAAGTCTTACAGGAGAGAGTAACCCTATATATAAAAATATAGGAGATGGTCTTATAAGTGGCACGGTAAGTATTGATGCTGATGTTCATTACAGAGCTTTGAGAGATTTTAAACACTCTACATTATCAAGCATAGTAACACTTTTAGAATCGGCTATGAAGAAAAAGCCAAAGATAGAGCAAATAGCAAACAATCTTTCAGAATATTTCTCATCAATTATTTTATTGCTTGCATTTTTAACATTTTTTGTGTGGTGGATGAGAGAAAATAGCTTTGAGAGTTCATTTATGGTTGCGGTATCGGTTATTATTATAGCTTGTCCGTGTGCTTTGGCACTTGCAACTCCCGTTGCTACGCTGGTTGGACTTGGCATCAGTGCTTCAAGAGGCATACTTTTTAAAGAGGCAGCCTTTTTAGAGACTATGGCAAAGGCAGATACTCTTGTTTTAGACAAGACGGGAACTATTACAGAGGGCAAACCGGAGGTTGTCAAAGAGACGCTTTTTATAGAATTTGATAAAAATTTACTATATTCACTTGTAAGTGCTTCAAATCATCCTATTGCAAAAGGCGTTGCTAAATATCTTAAAGAACAAAACTTTGCTTTGCAAGAAATTCTTTTGGATGAGTATAAACAACTAAGTGCAAAAGGCATAAAGGCAAAATATGCAGGTATTGAACTATTTGGCGGCAATGAGCTTTTGCTTAAAGAGTTTGGGATTATGCCAAGTATTGTAAGCAAAGAATCGGTTTTTTACTTTGTTTTAGAAAATAAAGTAGTAGCTTTTTATGAGCTAAGAGATAGAATTAAGGATGATATAAAAGAGCTAGTAGAGAGTATGAAAGAGAACAATATAGAAGTTGTGCTTCTTAGCGGAGATCATAAAGCAGTAACGCAAAGAGTGGCTAATGAGGTTGGAATAGAAAAATACTTTTACGAAAAAACACCTCAAGATAAAGCAGAATATATTGATGCGCTGCATGCACAAGATAAAAAAGTTGTTATGGTAGGAGATGGAGTAAACGATATTTTAGCGCTTGCATCTGCAGATATAGCAATAGCAATGGGCAATGGGAGCGATATAGCCGTTGAAGTAGGAGATGTAGTGCTTCTTAGGGACTCGCTAAAATCACTAAACTATGCGTTTAAAATAAGCCGTACAACATTAAATCTCATAAAGCAAAATCTCTTTATATCGCTTGTTTATAATGCTATAACTATTCCTATTGCAATGCTTGGATATGTAATTCCGCTTTTTGCCGCTATTTCTATGTCGCTTAGTTCGCTTCTTGTTGTCGGAAACTCTATGCGAATTCGTTATAAATGGATGAGGAGATAAAATGGATAGCTGGGTGGTTGCTATGATGCTTGGAGTATCTATATTTTTAGGGGCTGTTGCTTTGATAGCATTTATGTGGGCGGTTAAAAACGGTCAATTTGATGATGAAGAGAAGTTTTTAAACGGTGCAAAATTTGATGGCGTAGATGAGCTAAATGATGCCATAAAGCAGGAACGCAAAAGAGAGATACTTAAAAAAAGTTTTGAATCGGATAAAACTTAAATCTGAGGCTTATTTTCCGATGGCGTTAGAAAATCTTCTAATTTCTTCATCGGAATATTTTTCAACTTGTGCTTTCATAAGATTTTTCATAGCTCCGCCGTAAGTGCCGTTTTTGTAACCTATAAGCGCTGCTGCTATCTCCTCATGTGTCATCTTTGAAACATTTCTTGATTTTTCAAGTGCTATCTTGCCCCAGTCGCTACCGTGGCAACCGGTACATGCACCCTCGTTTATTTTAACGGTAGCATTTGTTTTATTTGACTCATTATGTTCTTGTGTTAGCACTACTTCATTTTTTCCTATGGTAGAGGTGAATCTTCTTATTTCATCATCCGAATACTTTTCAACTTGTGCCTTCATAAGATTTTTCATAGCTCCGCCGTAAGTGCCGTTTTTGTAGCCTATAAGTGCCGTTGCTATCTCCTCATGCGTCATTTGTGCAACATTTCTTGATTTTTCAAGTGCTATTTTGCCCCAGTCAGTGCCGTGGCAACCGGTACAAGCGCCTTCGTTCATTTTAAGCAAATTGGCTGTTTTGTTGGCATCGGTAAGAGTGGGTTGTATAGGTTGTTCTTGTTTTTGAGATATTTCTACATTTTGGATAGATTGGTTTTTGATTTTATTTTCAGGTATATTGTTTGATTTTATAAAGTTGCTTGCAAAAATTATAATAAAAAGTAGCGCTATTGTAGCAAGGGGAGCAAAAATTTTATTAGTAAACATATTTTTCCTATATTTATAGAAGATCAAATTTTTAAAGGGATGGTATTTTATCTAAAATTTTCTTAAGTAAAAAGATTTTAAATAAGTTAATTATTAACTTTAATGGTTTAATATTGTTAAAAGTGATTTTTAAGAAAAAGAGAGAGTTGAAATAGAAGGTGAACCGCCCTTAAAGGAGCGGTTCTAAGGTAAATTATTTACCCCAAGCCTCAACTACATCGTTGATTTGAGCATCAGTTAAAGGTTTAGCGAAACCTGCCATTAATGCACCTTTACCGTATTTGTCTAAAGTACCAGCTTTGTATCCGCTCATTGCAGCTTTGATGTCAGCTTTTGACATTTTGTTTGGAACTGAGTTTGGTACCATTGTGTTTTTAGAACCATCAGCACCGTGGCATCCAGCACAAGAAGCAGGCGCAGCTGCCATTAAAGAAGAACCAAGAGCTAAAGCAGCTATTGAAGCGATTACGATTTTTTTCATTTTTGTATCCTTTGTGTTTTAATTCACGAGAATTATATATATTCTATTCTTAAATGGATGTTAATCGTTGATTTGTTATCATTTTATTGCAAAAAGGGTAAAACATTTTGATAATTACTTATTGAATTATATTTTTTTATTATAAAACTGATAAGATTATATATAGATAAAAATTATATTATATGAAATTGTTAAAAAAAATTAATATTAGTCGGAGAAACAGGACATATGAGATACATTGATGATGACTTAAAAGACAAAACAATTCTTATAACAGGGGGTGCTGGTTTCATTGGTTCGAACTTGGCATTTTACTTTCAAGAGAATCATCCAGAAGCAAAAGTTATAGTGCTTGATAGCTTTAGAAGCGGCGAAACTCTCTCAAATGGTAACTTAAAAAGCTTTGGGCATTTTAAAAATCTCATCGGTTTTCGTGGGGAAGTTATAAGCGGCGATATCAACGATAAAGATTTACTGCTAAGTTTGGAGACAAACTATAAATTTGACTATATTTTTCATGAAGCCGCCATCTCAGACACTACCGCACTAGAGCAAGATTTAATGATAAAAACGAATGTAAATGCTTATAAAGATTTGTTAGAACTTGCCTTGACGCATGGTGCAAATATGATTTACGCTTCATCTGCGGCAACTTACGGAAATGC
>JAUPKZ010000028.1 GCA_030837195.1 Campylobacterota bacterium | reverse complement strand
TCTATATGGCAAGACTTAACAATAAAAAGATCTTGACTGTTAAAGATTTAGAAGAGAGGTACAACATCTCAAAATCATCACAGAAACAATATCGAAGTCGTCTGTATAATCCTTTGCCGTATCATCAAAAAGTGTTGGGTGGTAAAATAGTGTATTCAGTTGATGAAGTGGAAAAATGGCTTGAAAATCAATATAAATAACATTTTGAAGTACATAAAAAAGTACATAAGTAATTTTATAAGCCTTAATAAAGTCCTAAATATAGGGATTAATTTTGAAAGAATACATATGTGGGGCAACGGGCTTTAATGTTTAACGACTCCCTCCACTCTATGGTTTTAAGCGAAGACGGCAGTTACACCGCCTACTCAAAAGAGTACGGCGAGCACTACCACTCCACAAAAGACGGAGCGTTTATGGAATCGCTTTGTAAGCATATTATTCCTGCTTTTAGTGTTAAAAATATAAAAGAAGAGCTAAATATTTTAGATATATGTTTCGGGCTTGGTTTTAACACTCTCTCAACACTTTACTACGCTAAAGAGTCAAACTACAAAGGCAGGATCAATATATACTCTCCGGAGCTAGATAGCACACTTGTATCCTCACTTTTGGACTTTAAATACCCAAAAGAGTTTGATAGCTATAAAGAGATTATCGCTTCTATTTGCAAAGAGAACTTTTATAGAGATGAAAATATTTTTATAGAGATATTTTTAGGCGATGCACGCAAGTACATAAAAACATTAAAACCAAAATCGTTTGACATTGTCTATCAAGATGCGTTCTCTCCAAAAGCGAATCCTGCCCTTTGGACATATGAGTATTTTAAAGAGATTAAAACAGTTTTAAAAGATGACGGCATTTTAACGACTTACTCTACCGCTTTAGCGACACGGCTTGCTCTTTATGAAAACGGTTTTAACATTTATCTAAACGAAGGGGATAGTTTTAGAGCCTCAACTGTTGCTTCTTTATCGAAGCTTGATATATTTTCAATTATCGATATGAAGCATAAAATAGAGTGTAATCCGCATATAAGAGCCTTAAGAGATACCCAAAAAAGCGATAATTGAAGCTGTAACGGCAACATTTAGTGACTCTACTCCCCTATTCATAGGGATTAAGAGGGAGTCGTTGCACAGTTTTTGTACTTCATCGCTTACGCCATCACTTTCGTTTCCTAAAACAAATATTGTTTTTGGGTACTCCTGCAACGCATATATGCTTTTTTTTGCATGTGAGGAGAGTTGATAAATTTTACACTCTTTTAAATCTTTTAAAATTTCCTTAAGTGTATCGCAGTAGTAAATAGGCAGCTTAAAAAGTGTTCCGGCACTCGCTTTTATGACAAGAGGAGAGATTTTCGCGCTATTTTTTTTAGGGAGTATGACCCCGTCTATATTTCCTGCTGCACAAGAGCGGACAATCATTCCAAGATTCTGAGGATTTTGTACTCCATCAAGAGCGATAAGCCTATACTTTTTTAAGCTTTTGATTTCGCTTGCACTTTTGTAGGAGTTTGAGACAATGTCAAGGGCTACTCCTTGATCTTCTTTTGCATTTTTGCTGATGCGGCTTAGCGCCATTTTGTCATGATAAGCTATTTCAACGCCTCTTTTTTTAGCAAGTTGGATTATGGTGTTGATGGCGCCGTCTGGTTTATTGCTTGTAGAGAGGTGAATCTTTTGTATAGTAATAGTACTATCTTCTAAAACCTCTATGGCAACATTTCTCCCATATAGTGTTATCATCTTTTCAAAGTGCGCTTTTTTATCTTTGTATGCCTGAGAGTCTTGCAATGTATGCCTTTTGTTTTTGTAACCGTTATTGTAGCATTTTTGACTATAAGAGGTATAAAAGAAAATAGTGCTATACTCCAAAAAAAGAGAAATCGGAGAATTATATAATGGATAGTAGGATTGATGAGATTGCAGCCGAGATAAAAACTCTTCAAGCGGAGCTTATGGATGAGCTTAAAAAGAAGCAGGATGAGTTTTTTTACACACTTGAAGATACAAAAGTTAGATTTGAAGATGGTGTTGTAAGAGAGGGAAGAGAAAAAATTATTAGCTCAATTAGATACCTTTCCTCTTTCTCGGTGCTTGCAGTTTTGACAATACCTTTTATATGGTCTATGATGATACCCGCACTTATGGTTGATATATTTGTTAGCATCTATCAGAGTGTCTGTTTTCCTATCTATAAAATTCCCAAAGTTAGACGAAAAGATTATATTATCATTGATAGATACAATCTTTTTTATCTTGATAGGGTTGAGAAGATAAACTGCTGGTACTGCGAATACTTTAACGGAGTTATATCATATACCAGAGAGATAGCTGCAAGAACGGAGCAGTTTTGGTGTCCCATAAAACATTCAAGGGCGCAAAGAGATTCTCACTCAAGATATGAGAAGTTTTTTGATTTTGGCGACTATGAAACATATAGAAAAGAGCTAGAAGAAAGAAGAGCTGATTTTGAGGATTTGCAAAAGTAGCGTGAGTATGCAATAATTATGTAATCAAAACGCTTTATAATATGTCGTTATAAAAGAGGCAAAAATGGAAAACAAAAAAGTAACCGCATATCTTAGTTGTGAAAAATTCGTCGATAATATTTTTGAACTGCTAAAAGAACGCTATAAGGCTGCGGCATACAAAGATGTTATAGTCATAGATATAGATAAAGATGAACAGATAGTACTTTTTAAATATGGAGTTATAGTTTGCTGGGATGTCGGATATGAAAACAGCAAATATTTTAAAGACTTCTTAAAAGAGTATGAGATAAATTCATTTAAAAAAAGCATTGTTGAAGAGTTTGAGTATGTAAGCTCAAAAGATTATAGAATCCAGCAAGATACTATCTATCTAGATACCGAATCCACTTTTACCAACATCGCCATCTCATATGCCCTTTCTCAAACGCTAAAATTAGAATACTTTGAAAAAGAGGTGCAAAAAAGTATCGACGACAACTCTGCTATAGCAAATCAATTAGCGCAAAGCGGAAAAATAAAACTTCATAAAAAAGATGTGTCCAAAAAGATAGGAGAGCTTTTTTTAGTCAAAAGCAGCCTTAATCTGCACTATGATCTTCTAGATACACCCGATTTTTTTTGGGAGTACTCAGAGTATGAGAACTACTATGAACGAATGATAAAATACCTTGACCTAAAAGCTAGAGTAGAGGTTTTAAATAAGAAACTTGAAGTTATCCAAGAGCTTTTCGATATGCTAAAGGGCGAACAAAATCACAAATATTCTTCTCTTTTAGAGTGGATTATTATTGTGCTTATTGCCTTTGAGATAGTTATGAATATCGCCGAACATATAATATAGAAACAATGCTATAGGCAAAAAAAGAGATAGTGTTGAAATTTGGCAAAAAAGACTTGACATTCAATTTTTATTCTACTATAATTCTGGCTCAAATTCGATGCCGGCATAGCTCAGTTGGCTAGAGCAGCTGATTTGTAATCAGCAGGCCCGGGGTTCAAATCCTCGTGCCGGCACCATTGAATTTTGAATATTAGAAACAGTGTTAGACCAGAGAAAACATAGAATAGATTATGTTATGGTGAGTTAGTCAAGTGGCCAACGACGACGGACTGTAAATCCGTTCCCTACGGGTTCGGTGGTTCAAATCCACCACTCACCACCATCAGTGGCAGATGCGGGCGTAGCTCAGTTGGCTAGAGCGTCAGCCTTCCAAGCTGAGGGTCGAGGGTTCGAGTCCCTTCACCCGCTCCACTGAAAAACCATTCTGGAAGCTGAAGTACAAATTCAACTTACTTCTACTTTTATGATCAATACAGTTAAATGTATGTCTATGCACAATCTAGTATATTTATTTTTTTTAAAATTATTCAATTATTGCTTGTTGCAGTCGGTTGTTTTTATGTTGCGCTCTCGTAGCTCAGGGGCAGAGCACTTCCTTGGTAAGGAAGAGGTCGGCGGTTCAAATCCGCTCGTGAGCTCCATTTATATATGGGCGGATAAAATTTAAGCAATAATTGAATAATTTTTTGGTAATATTCCATTTCTATTCACAAAATTAAGTCGGAGGACACTATGGCAAAAGAAAAGTTTTCGCGTAATAAACCGCACGTAAACATTGGTACTATTGGTCACGTTGATCATGGTAAAACAACATTAACTGCTGCAATTACTGCAGTATTGGCAGTAACTAACGGTGCAAAAATGATGGATTATGATCAAATTGACAATGCACCTGAAGAGCGTGAGCGTGGTATTACAATTGCTACATCACATGTAGAGTATGAAACAGACAACCGTCACTATGCGCATGTTGACTGTCCAGGTCACGCGGACTATGTTAAAAACATGATTACCGGTGCTGCACAAATGGATGGAGCTATCCTTGTTGTTTCTGCTGCTGATGGTCCGATGCCACAAACTCGTGAGCATATCCTTCTTTCTAAGCAAGTAGGTGTTCCATATATCGTTGTTTTCATGAACAAAGAAGATATGGTTGATGATGAAGAGCTTTTAGAGCTAGTAGAAATGGAAATCCGCGAATTATTAGATATGTATGATTTCCCGGGTGATGACACTCCAATCATCGCTGGTTCTGCAAAAGAAGCGCTTGAAGAAGCAAAATCTGGTACACTTGGGCCATGGTCTGCAAAAATCCAAAAGCTTATGGCTGCTGTAGATGAGTATATTCCTGAACCTACTCGTGAGACTGATAAAGATTTCTTAATGCCTGTTGAGGATGTATTCTCAATTTCAGGTCGTGGAACTGTTGTAACAGGTCGTATCGAAAGAGGAACTGTTAAAATCGGTGAAACTATCGAGATCGTTGGTATCCGTGATACACAAACTACTACTGTAACAGGTATTGAGATGTTCCGTAAAGAGATGGATCAAGGTCAAGCTGGTGACAACTGTGGTCTATTATTACGCGGTATCGCAAAAGACCAAGTTGAGCGTGGACAAGTTCTTTGTAAGCCAAAAACAATTACTCCGCATACTAAATTTACTGCAGAGATATATGTACTAAGCAAAGATGAGGGTGGTCGTCATACTCCATTCTTCAGCAACTATCGCCCACAATTCTATGTTCGTACTACGGATGTTACAGGTGCAATTACTCTACCGGAAGGTACTGAGATGGTTATGCCAGGTGATAATGTAAGCATTACTGTTGAGTTAATTCACCCAATCGCTATGGAAAAAGGTACTAAATTCGCTATCCGTGAGGGTGGAAGAACTGTTGGTGCCGGTGTTGTAGCTGATATTCTTGCATAATTCGCTTTTGCGAGTATGCAAATATCCTTTTAAAAGGTTAATAAGATGAGAGAAGCTATACACTTAGGATGTGAGAAATGTACTCGTCGTAACTATCATACGACAAGAAACAAAAAAACTCACACTGAAAAATTTTCGGCAAAGAAATATTGTAAGTTTTGCCGTGAGCATACAGTTCACAAAGAGATGAAACTCTAGTAATTTTACCGGGCGGAGTTTTTTCCGTCGGTAATCTTTAAAGTTGACTTATTGTCAAATGTTATTTAGGCGTGTAGCTCCAATGGTTAGAGCATCGGATTCCAAATCCGAGTGATGGGAGTTCGAGTCTCTCCACGCCTGCCACATTTTTTATGAGTGAAACTTTTGAGTTTTATTCATAATTAATGATTATTAGGAAAGTTTAATGGATTTAGGTACACATATTAAAAACGCAAAGCTTGAATTAAGTAAAGTTATTTTTCCTACTAAAAATCAGGTAAAGCAAGCTTATATATCGGTTATAATCGTTGTAACCGTTATCACAGCTTTTTTAGCTTTGGTTGATTTAACGATGTCATCAATTATGTCACTAATTTTAGGGTAAGGAGCTAGGATGGAAAAAAAGAAAAATAACCATCAGTGGTACTCTATTCAGACTTATGGAAATGAAAGAACGGTTCGTGCAGCTATTCTTAATCTTATTGAAGAGATGAAGCTTCAAGATGTTATAACCGATGTTATAGTTCCTACTGAAGATGTTATCGAGGTTAAAGAGGGCAAGAAGAAAATATCTGAGAGATCTCTGTATTCAGGATATGTATTTGCAAGAATAGATCTTAGTACGCAGATTCAACATCTTATTCAAAATATTCCGAAAGTTTCGGGATTTATTGGAGAGGCAAACATTCCTACACCATTAAGCGAACATGACATTAATGTTATACTTGACCGTGTAAACAATAGAGCTGCTCCAAAGCCTAAAGTCTATTTTGATAGCGGTGAGACTGTTCGTATAGTAGAGGGGCCGTTTGCGAATTTTACAGCTACGGTAGATGAGTATGATTTAGAGCATGGTACTCTAAAGCTAAATGTTTCAATTTTTGGAAGAGCAACTCCTGTTGATATCTCTTACACACAAGTTGAAAAAATAATTTAAATCAAAAAAAGGAAAAGAACATGGCAAAGAAAATTATGGGTTATGTTAAGCTTCAAATTGAAGCTGGTAAAGCTACTCCGGCACCACCGGTAGGACCTGCTTTAGGACAACGCGGCGTTAACATCATGGAGTTTACAAAAGCATTCAATGAGAGAACAAAAGATAAGATGGGATTTAAAGTTCCTGTTGTAATTACAGTATATACCGATAAGAGTTTTACTTTTGTAGTAAAACAGCCGCCGGCAACTGCGCTAATATTGCATGCTGCAGGTCTTAAAGGTGGTTCAAGTAATCCGCTTAAAAACAAAGTTGGAAAAATTACTCGTGCACAATTGATGGAAGTAGTAAACAGAAAAATTGAAGATATGAACACTACCGACAAAGATGCAGCTGCAAGAACATTAGCTGGTTCAGCTCGTTCAATGGGTATAGAAGTAGTAGATTAGTAACTACGAAAATCATCGACCACAATGATTTAAAACAGTGTGGCAGAATTATAGGAGAATTTGAAATGAGCAAAAGATATAAACAATTAGTAGAAAAAATTGATGTTACAAAAGCATATAGTGTTGAAGATGCGTCTGCACTGGTAAAAAATTTAGTAAGTGCTAAATTTGACGAAACGGTTGAAGTCGCACTTAACTTAAATGTTGACCCAAGACATGCGGATCAAATGATTCGTGGTGCTATCGTTCTTCCTCACGGAACTGGTAAAACTGTTCGTGTTGCAGTATTTGCAAAAGGTGTTAAGGCGGATGAAGCTAAAGAAGCAGGTGCTGATATCGTAGGTACTGATGATTTGGTACAACAGATCAAAGACGGTGTATTTAATTTTGATATAGTTGTCGCTGCACCTGATTGTATGGGACTTGTAGGTCAAATAGGTCGTATTCTTGGGCCAAAAGGTATGATGCCTAACCCAAAAACCGGCACTGTAACTCCGGATGTTGCAACTGCGGTTAAAAATGTAAAAGGCGGACAGGTAAATTTCCGTGTCGATAAAAAAGGAAATATCCATGCAGGTATCGGTAAAGCTAGTTTTGCAGCCGATAAAATCGCTGAAAACTTGTCTTCATTCGTAAAAGCTATCAATAAGCACAAGCCTTCGACTGCAAAAGGTCGTTATATTAAAAATGCTGCGCTTAGCTTGACAATGAGTCCTGCCGTAAAACTAGACATAATGCAACTTGCTGAAATGAAGTAATTTTTAGTGTCTTATTCGTAAGACACTATCAAGTTACTACTTTGGTAACTGCATTTTATGGACTAAAGACAATAGGTGCGAAAGCTTAATTACCTATTTGAGGTGTTGTCTGGAAAGGAGAAAATTCTATGACAAAAACAAAAAAGGCTGAAATTATTGAAGTACTTTCTAATGAGTTTAAAAGCGCTCAAACTATAGTTTTTTGTGACTATAAAGGTTTAAGTGTTGCTCAGTTAGAAAAATTAAGAAATGCTGCTCGTGATAAAGATACAAAAGTTCAAGTTGTTAAAAACACTTTAGCAACTATTGCTCTTGGCAATGCAGAGTTAAGCGGTCTTGATCTAAAAGATACTAACATTTTAGTTTGGGGAAGTGATTCGATTGCGACTGCAAAGATTGTTTCTGATTTTTCAAAAGACAATGATAAGTTTGTAGTTAAAGCTGCTTACATTGAGAGAGAAGCGTCAAATGCTGCTAAAGTTGAAGCATTTGCTAAACTTCCTGGTCGCGAAGAGTTACTTGGTATGCTTGCATCTGTTTGGATGGGACCTGTCAGAAACTTTACAATCGGCTTAGATGCGCTTAGAAGAAAAAAAGAAGAAGCGTAAGTAGATAGTAAATTGTAGCTTTGCTCAATTTGCATTTAAATATATAGTAAATAAAAAAAATTCATAATGGAGAATTATTATGGCTGTAACAAAAGAAGATGTATTAGAGTTTATCTCAGGACTTTCTGTATTAGAACTTTCTGAATTAGTAAAAGAATTTGAAGAAAAATTCGGTGTTTCTGCACAACCTGTTGCAGTTGCTGGTGGTGCTGTTGCTGCAGCTGCTCCGGTTGAAGAGCAAACAGAATTTAATGTTATCATTACTGATGCTGGTGACAAGAAGATCAATGTTATTAAAGTAGTTCGTGCATTAACTGGTCTTGGACTAAAAGAAGCTAAAGATGCTACTGAAAATGTACCGTCAACAATCAAAGAAGGTGTTGATAAAGAGACTGCAATGAATGCTAAAAAAGAGCTTGAAGAAGCTGGTGCTAAAGTAGAAGTTAAGTAATTTCTTCTATATCGTAAAAAAACAGATAACCTCTGTTTTTTTACATTTTTTGGGCGCTTTTACGAGGAGACTCAGCTCTCTTTGTAAAAGTGCCCTTATGTCGTTTATAAGCACTGTTAAAGAGGCTCTTAATTTTAGAGCCGAAAAAATGCTATCTAGGGACGCCTAGATACAATTTCTTAATCGCAAGATTAAGTTCTAATATAAATTCATCGAGGTAGCCTATGTTAAACACTTTATATTCCGGAAACCGCCTTCGTGTAGACTTCTCTAAAACTCCTCAACAGATAGAAGTACCAAACTTATTGCAACTACAGCAAAGTTCATATAGCAAGTTTTTAATGCTTGATGAAAAAGACAGATCAGAGAGTGGTGTTGAAACAGTATTTCAATCAGTTTTCCCTATCCATGATACGCAAAACAGACTTACCCTAGAGTATATAGGAAGTGAGATCGGCAAGCCAAAATATACTGTTAGAGAGTGTATGGAGCGCGGTCTTACATACGCAGTGTCTTTAAGAATGAAAACTCGTCTTGTTTTATGGGATAGAGATGAAAACACAAAAGAAAAACTTGGTGTAAAAGATATTAAAGAACAAAGTATATTTGTTCGTGATATTCCTTTGATGACGGAGAGAACTTCGTTTATCATAAATGGTGTAGAGAGAGTTGTGGTAAATCAGCTTCACCGCTCACCGGGTGTTATCTTTAAAGAAGAAGAGTCAACTACTGCAGGCAGTAAGCTCATCTATACCGGACAAATTATTCCGGATCGCGGTTCTTGGCTCTATTTTGAGTATGACCCTAAAGATATTCTTTATATGAGAATTAACAAACGCCGTAAAGTTCCCGTAACTATAATGTTTAGAGCACTCGGATACTCAAAGCAGGATATATTAAAGCTTTTTTATCCAATTCAGACAATTAGAATAATCGACAATAAATTTATTATGTCGTTTAATCCTCACGATTATGCATCTAGATTGATTTATGATCTAATTGATGCTAACGGTAAAGTGTTGCTAACGGCAGGTAAGAGACTCTCTCCTAAAAAAGCGCAAAAACTTATTGAAGACGGCTTAGAAGATGTAGAGTATCCGCTTGAAATTTTAATGGATAGATATTTGGCAAAACCGATTATAGATCCTGAAACAGGTGAGATCCTTTTTGATACTATGACTCGCATCGATGAGAGTAAACTCAGAAAAATGGCAGAAATAGGCATTAGTAGTTTTTGTATAGCAAATGACTTGGCAGAAGGAGTCGATAGCTCTATTATCAATGCATTTAATGCAGATGTTGATTCACTTAAGCTACTAAAGCAGACTGAAGATATAGAAGATGAAAATGATTTATCTGCTATTCGTATTTACAAAGTAATGCGTCCTGGTGAGCCTGTTACAAAAGAGGCTGCAAAGCTATTTGTAAACCAGCTTTTCTTTGACCCTGAAAGATATGACTTGACAAAAGTCGGTCGTATGAAAATGAACCATAAGCTTGGACTTGCTATACCTGAGTATGTAACAGTTCTTACGCATGAAGATATTATAGAGTCTGTAAAATATGTTATCAAGGTAAAAAACGGACAAGGGCATATTGATGATAGAGACCATTTGGGTAATCGTCGTATTCGCTCAATCGGTGAATTGTTGGGAAATGAGTTGCATAATGGTTTAATCAAAATGCAAAAAGCAATTCGCGACAAGCTCTCAACAATGAGCGGTCCTATGAATGAACTTATGCCTCATGATCTTATCAACTCTAAAATGATTACATCTACTATTATGGAGTTTTTTGCAGGCGGGCAACTCTCTCAGTTTATGGATCAAACAAATCCGCTATCCGAGATAACGCATAAGCGTCGTTTATCTGCACTTGGAGAGGGTGGTTTGGTAAAAGAGAGAGCGGGCTTTGAGGTGCGCGATGTTCATCCGACACACTATGGAAGAATATGCCCCGTTGAGACACCGGAAGGTCAAAATATCGGTCTTATCAATACTCTTGCAACATACTCTAAGGTAAACGAGCATGGATTTATAGAAGCTCCTTACAAAGTGATGATAGACGGAAAGATAACCAATGAGATAGTATATCTTACTGCAACTCAAGAAGAGGGTAAAAAAATTGCCGCTGCATCAAATAAACTTGATGAAAACGGACAGTTTGTAGATAAGTTAGTTGTTACAAGAATGGATGGCGAGATACTGCATCGTCCGATAGCGGAGTGTGATTATGCGGACTTGTCGTCTCATATGGTTGTAGGTGTAGCAGCTTCTCTTATCCCGTTTCTTGAACACGACGATGCAAACCGTGCACTTATGGGATCAAACATGCAGCGACAAGCGGTGCCTCTTTTAAAACCGCAGGCTCCAATCGTAGGAACAGGTGTTGAAAAGCTTGTTGCAAGGGATTCTTGGGAGTGTGTAAAAGCTAAAAGAGCCGGAATTGTTGAGAAGGTTGATGCAAGACATATATATGTGATGGGTGAAGAGGATGGTAATATCTATATAGATTATTACCCTCTTCAAAAAAATCTTCGCACAAACCAAAATACTGCTTTCTCTCAAAAGCCGATTGTAAAAATAGGGCAAAGAGTGGAGTTAGGGCAAGTTATAGCAGATGGTCCGAATATGGAACAAGGGGAGCTGGCTCTTGGTATTAATGCAATGGTTGCGTTTATGCCGTGGAACGGTTTTAACTTTGAGGATGCTATCGTAATCTCTGAGAGAATGATTCGTAAAGACGCATTTACATCTGTGCATATTTATGAAAAAGAGCTTGAGGCGAGAGAACTTAAGCACGGTGTTGAAGAGATTACACGCGATATCCCTAATGTTAGAGATGAAGATTTGGCGCATCTAGATGATAGCGGAATTGTTAAGATCGGTACAAATGTAACGGGCGGAATGATTTTAGTAGGTAAAGTTTCTCCAAAAGGTGAAGTAAAACCTACTCCGGAAGAGAGACTTCTTCGCGCAATATTCGGTGAAAAAGCAGGGCATGTGGTAAATAAATCTCTCTATTGTCCGCCGAGCATGGAGGGCGTAGTCGTAGATGTTAAAATTTTTACTAAAAAAGGTTATGACAAAGACTCGCGTACACTTGAGCTTGAAAAAGAAGAGAGAGACTATCTTGAGAGAGAGCATTATGACAGACTTCTTATGATAGATAAAGAGGAGATGCTTAGAATTACAAAACTCTTAACAAAAGAGCCTCTTGCATCGGATATTAAAATAGGCGAAACAAATTATAAAGCTGGTGATAAAATCAACGCAAAAGATCTAGCAGATGTAAATCGTTTTGCTATGAATGCTATTATAAAGTCTTTTAGCGAAGAGATTCAAGCAGAGTACAATAGAACAAAAAACTATTTTCAAAAAGAGAAAAGACTCTTTAGAGATGAGCATGAAGAGAAGCTTTCTATTTTGGAAAAAGATGACATCTTGCCAAATGGCGTCGTGAAATTTGTAAAAGTTTACATAGCTACAAAAAGAGATCTAAAAGTAGGCGATAAAATGGCAGGTCGCCATGGAAACAAAGGTATCGTCTCTACGATAGTGCCTGAAGTTGATATGCCATATATGGAAGATGGAAGAAGCGTAGATGTATGTCTTAACCCGCTTGGTGTTCCATCTCGTATGAACATAGGTCAGATCTTAGAGATGCACTTAGGTATGGCAGGGCGTGAGCTTGGAAATCAGATTCAAGAAGAGTTTGATGCTAAAAAAGCAGAATTTGTTCAAAATCTTCGTGCAAAAATGATAGAAATTTCAAATGTTGCAGGTTTGATGGACGGTAAAAAAGTTATAGATCAAATGAGCGATGAAAATCTCTTAGAGTATGCAAGAGACTGGTCAAAAGGGGTAAAATTTGCAACGCCTATTTTTGAAGGTGTAAATGCAGTAGAGTTTGAGAAACTTTTTGAACTTGCAAAAATGGATAGTGACGGTAAAAGAGTTCTGTACAACGGTTTGACGGGCGAGAAGATAAAAGAGCGTGTTAATGTCGGGTATATGTATATGCTAAAGCTTCACCATTTAGTAGATGAGAAAATCCATGCAAGATCAACGGGACCATACTCTCTTGTAACACAGCAGCCTGTAGGTGGTAAAGCACTTTTTGGTGGTCAGAGATTTGGAGAGATGGAAGTCTGGGCGTTAGAGGCGTATGGTGCATCTGCAGTGCTTAAAGAGATGCTTACTATCAAGTCTGATGATGTTGACGGTCGTGTAAGAGCTTATAAAGCGCTTACAAAAGGTGAGTTAGTGCCTGAATCAGGAATCCCTGAGACACTATTTGTATTAACAAAAGAGCTACAATCATTAGCTTTAGATGTAGAAATATATGATGAGGTAGAAGAGAATGAGTAAATTAATACCTATTGAAGTAACAGAAGAGAAAAGACCTACTGATATTAAACAGCTACAGTTTCGTTTGGCTGCACCGGATAAAGTACTATCTTGGAGCCATGGCGAAGTAAAGAAACCTGAAACGATTAACTATCGTACGCTTAAACCTGAGCGCGACGGTCTTTTTTGTGCAAAAATATTTGGACCTGTTAGAGATTATGAGTGTCTTTGCGGAAAATACAAAAAGATGCGCTATAAAGGTGTTGTTTGTGAAAAGTGTGGTGTTGAAGTAACAAGCACTAAGGTTCGCCGAACACGCATGGGGCATATTGAACTTGTGACTCCCGTAGCGCATATCTGGTATGTTAGCTCACTTCCATCTCGTATCGGAACGCTTCTTGGCATCAAGATGAAAGATTTAGAACGCGTACTTTACTATGAAGCATATATTGTTGAGAGCGGCGGTGAAGCATATTACGATGCTGAAGCAAAAACTCCCGTTTTAAAGTATGATGTACTAAACGAAGAGCAGTATCGTACACTTATATCAAGATTTGGAGAGCTCGGTTTTAAAGCTCGTATGGGCGGAGAGGTAGTTCGTGACCTTCTTGAAGATATAGATTTAGTTGATCTGTTTAGTTCATTAAAAGAAGAGATAGAAATTACAAAAAGCGAAGCAAAAAGAAAGACTATAGCTAAAAGATTAAAAGTTATAGAGTCATTCTTAAATTCAGGAAACAATCCTGCATGGATGATGCTTACTATTTTACCGGTTCTTCCGCCGGATTTAAGACCTCTTGTATCTTTAGATGGCGGTAAATTTGCGGTCTCTGATGTAAATGACTTATACCGTAGAGTTATCAATAGAAACCAGAGATTAAAGCGTCTTGTTGAGCTTGAAGCACCTGAAATTATCGTTAGAAATGAAAAAAGAATGCTTCAAGAGTCTGTTGATGCTCTTTTTGATAACGGTAGAAGAGCAAATGCCGTAAAGGGTGCAAATAAAAGACCTCTTAAGTCTTTGAGTGAAATTATCAAAGGTAAGCAGGGTCGTTTTAGGCAAAACCTACTCGGTAAAAGAGTTGACTTTTCTGGTCGTTCCGTTATCGTAGTCGGGCCGTCTTTGGCAATGGATGAGTGCGGTCTGCCGAAAAAAATGGCATTAGAACTATTTAAGCCGCATTTGATTGCAAAACTTGAAGATAAGGGTTATGCAACGACTGTTAAAGCTGCTAAGAAGATGATTGAAGATCAAACAAATGAAGTTTGGGAATGTTTAGCGGAAATAGTTGATGGTTATCCTGTTATGCTTAACCGTGCACCGACTCTTCACAAACTATCAATTCAAGCGTTTCACCCGAAACTTATAGAGGGTAAAGCTATCCAACTGCACCCGTTGGTGTGTGCTGCATTTAATGCGGATTTCGACGGTGACCAGATGGCAGTGCATGTTCCGCTAAGTTCTGCGGCTATTGCAGAAGCAAAAGTTCTTATGATGGCTTCTATGAATATCCTTCTTCCTGCTTCAGGAAAGGCTATTGCTACGCCTTCTCAAGATATGGTTCTTGGAATTTACTATATTTCGTTAGAGAAAAACGGAGTAAAAGGTTCAAACAAGCTTTTTGCAAATGTAGATGAAGTAAGAATTGCAATTGAACACGATGCTCTTGATATTCACGCAAAGATAAGAACAAGAGATGAAGGTCGTATCATTCATACTACGGCAGGTCGTTTGTTGATTAAAGCAATTTTACCTGATTTTGTTCCGGCAGAGCTTTGGAATAGAGTCATGAAGAAAAAAGCTATTAACGAACTTGTCGATTATGTGCAAAAGCATGGTGGCATAGGCGTAACGGCAGGCTTTTTAGATAGACTTAAAAATCTCGGTTTCAAGCATGCTACAGAGGCAGGTATCTCTATTTCTATAGATGATATTAGAATACCTGATGGTAAAAAATCAAAAATTAATGAGTCGAAAAATAAAGTATTTGAGATTCAAAAACAGTTTGAAGCGGGTCTTTTAACTGAGCAAGAGAGATACAATAAAATCATCGATGTTTGGACGGATACAAACAATACTTTGGCAACTCAGATGATGGAGCTTGTTCAAACAGATAAAGCAGGATTTAACTCTATCCATATGATGGCGGATTCAGGAGCGCGTGGTTCGGCTGCTCAGATTCGTCAGCTTGCGGGTATGAGGGGTCTTATGGCAAAACCGAGCGGTGAGATTATCGAGACACCGATTATCTCTAACTTTAAAGAGGGACTTAATGTTATTGAGTACTTCATTTCGACACACGGTGCTAGAAAAGGTCTTGCAGATACGGCTCTAAAAACTGCAAATGCCGGTTATTTGACTCGTAAACTTGTTGATGTTGCGCAAAATGTTAAAATTGTAGAGCATGATTGCCATACTCATGAAGGTATTGAGATTTCTGATATTAGTGATCAAAATACACTTATTGAATCACTTGAAGACAGACTTAACGGTAGAGTTTTAGCAGATGATGTAATAGACCCAATCAGCAACGAGATACTTTTTGCAGAGGGAACGCTAATTGACGAGGTAAGTGCAAAGGTTATTGCAGATGCAGGCATTAAAACTGCATATATCAGAACGCCTACAACTTGTAAGAGTGAGAATGGTATTTGTGCTCTATGTTACGGCGTAAACCTTGCAACCGGTCAGATTGTAAGAAAAGGCGAAGCAGTCGGTATTATTGCTGCTCAGTCAATCGGTGAGCCGGGAACGCAGTTAACGCTTAGAACATTCCATGTCGGCGGTACTGCTAGCTCAACAGCTCAAGAGAGACAAGTAATTGCTCAAAAAGAGGGCTTTATCCGCTATTACAACCTAAAAACTTACCTTTCAAAAGAGGGTAAAAATATAGTGGCTAATCGTAGAAATGCTGCCGTGTTATTGGTTGAGCCAAAAATTAAAGCGCCGTATGCAGGTAAGGTAGAGATTCAAACTATACATGATGAAGTTATTATCAGCGTTGCTTCAGATACTCATACAACAAGATACTCATTGCGTAAAAATGAGATAGCAAAACCAAATGAACTTGCCGGTGTAGGCGGACAAATAGAAGGAAAATACTATTTCCCTTATGAAAGCGGTTCAATGGTAAAAGAGCATGAGTCTATCGTTGAGACGATTAAAGACGGATGGAATGTTCCAAGTCAAATTCCTTATGCTTCTGAAGTCTTAGTAGCAGACGGTGCGCCGATTACTCAAAAAATTGTCTCTAAAGAAGCAGGAGTGGTTAAATACTTCTTGTTAAAAGGTGATTATCTAGAGAGATTTGAAGGCGTTAAAGCTGGATATGAAGTTGTAGAAAAAGGACTTTTTGCAACCGTTATCGATGAAAATAACCGTGAGGCAATTCGCCATTACATTGCAAGAGGTTCGGTAATAGTTATTGCGGATGACAACCAAGTTGATGCAAAAACAACTATTGCTAAACCAAAAAGTGATGAGTCGATTGTTATAGCAGAGTGGGATCCATACTCGAACCCTGTTATTTCTGAGACAAACGGTGTAGTTAAATTTGAAGATATTATTATCGGTGCAACTGCAACTGAACAGTACGATGAACTAACGGGTAAAACTCGTTTGATGATCAATGACCATATTGCAGTTGAGTATAAACCGACAATTGTACTAGCAAGTGAAGACGGAGAGTTGTTAAGATACCAAATGCAGCCAAAAACTTCTATTTATGTAGAAGACGGCGCAACCGTAAAAGTAGCCGATATCATTGCAAAAACGCCAAAAGCATTGCAAAAGTCAAGCGATATTACAGGAGGTCTTCCAAGAGTAAGTGAACTCTTCGAGGGTCGTCGTCCAAAAGCTACTGCACTTATTTCGGAAATTGACGGTATAGTGACTTTTGGTAAATCACTCCGTGGCAAAATTAGAATTTTGGTCTCTTCCGATAACGGTATAGTAAAAGAGTATTTTGTAGATAAAGAACATTCGGCAGTTGTAAATAACGGAGATTTCGTTCATGCAGGCGAGAGACTTACAACCGGTATTATCTCATCGCATGAGTTATTACGAATTATGGGCGTTAAATCGCTATATAATTACCTAATCAGCGAAGTGCAACAAGTATATCGTTCTCAGGGTGTTAATATTGCGGATAAGCATATTGAAGTTATATTTACTCAGATGCTAAGACAAGTTAAAATTTTAAAATCAGGTGACACTAAGTTTATTGAAGGAGATTTGATCTCTAAAACTAAGTTCGCGCAAGAGAATGAAAAAATAACAAAACTTGGCGGTCGTCCAGCTATTGCAGAACCGTTCCTAGTCGGTATTACGCGTGCTGCGGTATCAGCGGATAGTATTATTTCTGCTGCATCATTCCAAGATACTACAAAAGTATTGACCGAAGCTGCAGTAAGCGCTAAAATAGATGATTTAAATGATCTTAAAGAAAATGTTATTATAGGTCGTACAATTCCGGTAGGAACAGGGATTTATAAAAACAAAAGAGTCGTATTTCAGGATGACAAGTAGAAATTTTTCTACTTGTTTAACCCCATATCTTACTTAAATTCTCAATTTCTTACCATTAACTTTAATCAATACTTAAAATAAGCTAACTTTAATCACTTTTTTTGTAACATTACGCGTCTATAACTCCCGAAATATTAGTAACAGGCCTTGTAGTTCTCGAAAAACTTGTTTTTCGTAGCTTTAGGGGGTTGCAAGGGACGCAAAGTCCCTGCCGATAAAACGGACTTGTTCGTTTTATTGTGTAAAACTAGTCAGCGAGTTAAATTCTACTGGAAAAAATTAAGTAAAGGAATTGTATGCCTACAATTAATCAATTGATTAGAAAAGAGCGCCAAAAAGTGGTTAAAAAATCAAAATCACCTGCTCTTGTATCATGTCCACAGCGTCGTGGTGTTTGTACTCGTGTTTACACAACTACACCAAAAAAACCTAACTCGGCTTTAAGAAAAGTTGCAAAGGTTCGTTTGACTTCAGGTTTTGAAGTTATTTCATATATCATGGGTGAGGGTCACAACCTTCAAGAGCACTCAATAGTTTTAGTTCGCGGCGGTCGTATTAAAGACTTACCGGGTGTTAAGTATCATATCGTTCGCGGTGCATTAGACTCTGCGGGTGTTGCAAATCGTAAAGTTTCTCGTTCTAAATACGGAACTAAAAAAGCTAAAGCTAAGAAATAACTTTTAAATAAGTTATAAAGATATTCAAGCAAACACAGGATATCTCTTTGGTGAGATATTTTGAGTAAATTTGAGAAAAAAAATTGAAGTAAGGAAATTACAAATGAGAAGAAGAAAAGCTCCCGTTCGTGAAATTATGCCGGATCCGGTTTATGGAAGCAAAGTTTTAACAAAGTTTATCAACAAGATAATGTATGATGGTAAAAAAAGCACAGCTGAAAAAATCATCTATAGCGCTATTGATTTAATTAGCTCTCGTTCAGAGAAAGCAGGTATCGATACTTTCAATGACGCAATTGAAAATATCAAGCCTATTATAGAAGTAAGAAGTCGTCGTGTCGGTGGTGCTACTTATCAAGTTCCAGTAGAGGTACGCCCGGTACGCCAGTTGTCTTTGGCAATTAGATGGCTCATAGACTCTTCTCGTAAAAGAAACGAGAGAACAATGGCTGAGAGATTGGCAAACGAGTTAATGGATGCAGCATCTGGCAAAGGTAATGCGTTTAAGAAAAAAGAAGATACTTATCGTATGGCTGAAGCAAATAAAGCATTTGCTCACTATCGTTGGTAATAGGATAATTTTATGGCAAGATCACATAAACTAGAAGATGTAAGAAATATCGGTATTGCTGCTCACATTGATGCGGGTAAGACTACGACGACTGAGAGAATTTTATTCTATACGGGTCGTGAGCATAAAATCGGTGAGGTTCATGACGGTGCTGCTACTATGGACTGGATGGAGCAAGAGCAAGAGAGAGGTATTACGATTACTTCTGCTGCAACAACTTGTGAATGGGCTGGGAAACAGATAAACATTATCGATACTCCGGGCCACGTTGACTTTACTATCGAAGTTGAAAGATCTATGCGCGTACTTGACGGTGCCGTATCGGTTTTTTGTGCAGTCGGTGGAGTACAGCCTCAGTCTGAAACAGTTTGGAGACAAAGAAATCGTTATGGTGTGCCATCAATCGTATTTGTTAACAAAATGGATAGAACAGGTGCAAATTTTTACGCAGTTGAGGAGCAAATCCGCAACCGTTTAAAAGGCAATCCGGTTCCTATCCAACTTCCAATCGGTGAAGAAGAGCGTTTTGCCGGTGTTGTTGACCTTGTAAAGATGAAAGCAATTGTTTGGGATCAAGATGCAGCAATGGGTTCAAACTACCATGTTGAAGAAATTCCGGCAGATATGGTTGACAAGGCTGCAGAGTATCGTGAAAAAATGATTGAGTCTATCTCTGAAGTTGACGGTAACGAACATTTAGCAGAGAAATACTTAGAGGGTGAAGAGCTTACAGAAGAAGAGATTATTGCAGGTATCAAATCTGCTACAATCAATATGCACATTGTTCCTATGACTGCAGGTACTGCATTTAAGAATAAAGGTGTTCAAACTCTTCTTGATGCTGTTGTTGCTTACCTTCCTGCACCGACTGAGTGTGCGGCGATTCGTGGAACTATGATGGATGATGAGGATGAAGAAGTTGTTGTTGAGTCAACAGACAAGGGAGCGTTTGCATCTCTAGCATTTAAGATTATGACAGACCCATTCGTTGGGACATTGACATTTATCCGTGTTTATCGTGGTTCGTTAGAGGCTGGTTCTTTTGTTCACAACTCTACAAAAGACAAAAAAGAGCGTATTGGTCGTATCGTGAAGATGCATGCTATCAAACGAGAAGAGATCAAAGAAGTTTATGCAGGTGAAATCGCTGCGGTTGTTGGTCTAAAATATACAACAACGGGAGATACTCTCTGCTCAGAAGATGACAAAGTAATCCTAGAGAGAATGGTATTCCCTGAGCCGGTTATCTCTGTTGCGGTTGAGCCAAAAACAAAAGCCGATCAAGAAAAAATGGGTCTAGCTCTTGGAAAACTTGCAGCTGAGGATCCATCTTTTAGAGTTCATACAGACGAAGAGACTGGGCAGACTATTATCTCAGGAATGGGAGAGCTACACCTTGAAATCATTGTTGACCGTATGAAAAGAGAGTTTAAGGTAGAAGCTGAAGTAGGTGCGCCACAAGTTTCATACCGTGAAACTATCAGAAACGAAGTTTCTCAAGAGTACAAATACGCAAAACAGTCTGGCGGACGCGGACAGTTCGGGCATGTATTTCTTAAAATTAAACCGGGTGAGACAGGTGCAGGATTTGTATTCCATAACGAGATTAAGGGTGGGGTAATTCCAAAAGAGTATGTTCCTGCAGTAGAAAAAGGGTGTGCTGAAACCATGAAAAACGGTGTTTTAGCAGGTTACCCGATGGAAGATGTAGAAGTAACGCTTTATGACGGATCTTATCATGAGGTTGACTCAAATGAGATGGCATTTAAACTTGCCGCTTCAATGGGCTTTAAAGAGGGTTGTCGTAAAGCTAGCCCTGCTATACTAGAGCCGATTATGAAAGTTGAAGTTGAAGTTCCTGAAGATTACATGGGTGATGTTATCGGTGACCTTAACCGCCGCCGTGGACAAGTAAGTGCAATGGGCGATAGAGCCGGAAACAAAACTATTGATGCATTTGTTCCGCTTGCAGAGATGTTTGGATACTCAACTGACCTTCGTTCTGCTACTCAGGGTAGAGCTACATATGCTATGGAATTTGATCACTATGAAGAAGTTCCAAGAAATGTATCTGAAGAGATCATTAAAAAGAGAAACGGCTAAAAAGCCCTTCTCTTTATCAACTCCCGTTTTTGGGAGTTAAATACTACTTTTTCCCCTTATTTTTTAAGTATAAAATATAATTTAAAAGCAATCTTATAACTCCCAAAAGAGCATAAACGCTAAATGTCCACAAAACAGGATGAAGATAGTTTTGTGCCTCAACCATTCTATCGAATCGCTCAATCGGAGAAGTTAGCAAATCAGAGTGCTGCACGAGTGCAAGCACCGACAAAATAGATACAAAGTAAAGTAGTTCTTTCGTTATTTTATTCATCATGGCGCAATTATAGCAACTCTATTTTTAAAAAAATATTTCGACAGAACATAAAGGGCTCAAATCCATAAATAGTCATCATAAAGCTCAGGTCTTCCTTGTAGGGTAAGATATGGTTTATACTCCGCTTTATAGCTAAGAGATGGGCAATCTTGTACATAGTAACCTAAATATACCCATTTTTTATGGGAGTTTTTTGCAAACTTTATCTGATTATAGAGAGAGAGTCTTCCGAGTGAGTAGTGTGAAAACTCCGGGTCATAGTAAAAATATATAGATGAGATGCCCTCATAAAGTATATCAATAAGATCTACACCTATAAGCTTATCTTCATAAAAGTAAAGCACTTCGTAGCCAAAGTCGTGGCTGGCTTCTACAAACGAGCTATAGTAATTGTTTATAGTCGTTTGATGATGCTCCCACCCTTTTTTATCTTTCATATAAAGATGATACTTCTCAAAAAGCCTTAGATGTTCTTTACTAAGAGATGGTTTTTGGATAAAACTTTTTATAAGAGAGGCTTTGTTTAAAACTCTTCTTGCAGATTTTGAAAATGTAAAATTATCTACTGCGATTTTTATACTTTGACACTCATTGCAAGCTGTGCATACAGGTCTAAAAAAAGCTTTGCCAAATCTTCTAAAACCTCTCTCTATCAACTCTTGACACTCAAGAGTAGTGCAGTGTTCTACAATTTTAAAATAGGTTGTCTGCTCTTTGTTTGGAAGATAAGAACATTTGTCATCCAGTGCCAATTCTTTAAGTATATTCATACGAAAAGTTTGACATAATTTTCCTTAGAAGTGCCATTTACACAGGGTATAAAATGAGAGAGATTTTTTTTAAATATAAGAGAGTTCTCTTTAGAACTTTTGGTGCTGGTATGCTTATAGTCGGGTTTATCACATATTTTTGGGCTATGCCAAAAGAGGTGTTGAGTGAAAATGAAGCAGCAGCTGCAAATGTAGCAAGAATGGAAGCTATGGTGGCGGGTAGTCCTTCAAGCAGTAAGGTAAATGTAAAACCCGATAGCTCAAAATTTGTTGAAGAGCTTAAAAACACGCAACAAACGCAAATGACTTACGCAATAATTTTGTTAATGGTATTAGGAGTTATATTTTTAGTTTATAGCTTTATAGATAAGTCTAAGGAGTAGCAGAACCATTAGGAGCGGTTCTGTGCGATTAAGACACCTTCTATCATTGCGCCTATGTCTCCATCAAGTATGGCACTTACATTTGTATAGGCCTCGTTGCTTCTTGTATCTTTTATTTGCTGATAGGGTTGCATAACATAGCTTCTGATTTGATGCCCCCATCCTATCTCGCTTTTTGGTGTCCCTGCAGCTTCTGCTTTTTGCGCTTCAAGTTCAAGTTCATATAGTCTTGATTTTAACATTTTCATAGCGGTTGCTCTGTTTTTATGCTGGCTTCTATCATTTTGGCATTGTACGACGACATTTGTTTTTAAGTGTGTAATACGAATGGCAGACTCGGTTTTGTTGACATGCTGACCCCCTGCACCGCTTGAGCGGTATGTGTCAACACGGATATCTTTGTCTTCTATAACTATGTTTATATCATCATCTATCTCAGGAGAGACGATTACGGAAGAAAAAGATGTATGCCTTTTTGCATTTGAGTCAAAAGGAGATATGCGAACAAGTCTATGTACTCCGGTTTCAACTTTTAGGTAACCGTATGCATTTTCGCCTTTGATAAGAATAGTAGCATCTTTGATACCTGCTTCATCGCCTACTTGATAGTCTAAAACTTCAACTTCATAGCCTCTTCGCTCTGCAAATCTTTTGTACATTCTAAGCAGTATGGAAGCCCAGTCTTGAGACTCTGTTCCGCCCGCTCCGGGGTGGATGGAGAGGATTGCATTGCTTGAATCGGTCTCATTGCTAAGAAGCACCTCTATCTCCATACTAAGAATGGCGTCTTGAAGCTCTCCTGCACTCTCAAAACACTCATTTATAGTCTCTTCATCACCTTCGTCTTTTGCCATATCATAAAGTTCTTTTGCATCATCTAGTGCGTTTTTTGTAGTCATATATTTGCCAAGTTTTCGCTCAATCTGTGTTTTTTCTTTCGCGATTACGGCAGCATTTGATGCATCATTCCAAAACTCTGAGTCATTTTGCAGCTCTTTTATCTCATCTAGTCTTGCTTGAAGTTTTTGTGGCTCAACTACACCCGTAATATTGCCCATTTTAGTTGTTAGTTCTTTTAGAAGTTCGCTATATTCGTAGTTGTCCATAAAATCTATTCCATTGTTGTATAATTGCGATTATATTAAATTGAGGCTTAAAATGAAGATTATTTCTAGTCCTTTAGAGTTAAAAAATTATTTAAAAAACCAAAATGCAAGCATCGGGTTTGTACCTACAATGGGTGCACTGCACGAGGGACATATTTCACTTATGAAGAGAGCAAAAGAGGAGAATGACATTCTTGTAGTCTCTATCTTTTTAAACCCTACGCAGTTTTTAAAGGGTGAAGATTTAGATAAATACCCGAAAAAAGATGAAGCCGATAAGCGCATATGCGAACTATTCGGCGTTGATGTGCTTTTCTTTCCGCAAGTTAGCGATATATACGGCAGTGATGAAGCATCCGTACTAGCTCCGAAAGTAAGAGGATTTGTTCTTGAAGGCGAGAGCCGTCCAGGGCATTTTAACGGTGTTTTAACCGTGGTTATGAAGCTTTTAAATATTGTAAACCCTACAAGAGCCTATTTTGGTAAAAAAGATGCGCAGCAGCTTAACCTTATATCTTTAATGACAAAACAGTTTTTTATGGATGTGGAGATTGTGCCTGTAGATACGGTAAGAGAAAAAGACGGACTTGCTCTTAGCAGCCGTAATGCATATTTAAGCAAACAAGAGAGAGCCGAAGCGCTTAAAATCGCCGCGTCACTAAGAGCTGCAAGCGCATTGGTTAGCAGAGGCATACTTGATGCGGATGAAATTATAAAAGTGATGAGAGAAACGCTCGCGCCTTTAGAGATTTTTTATGTGGAGGTGGTAAATCGTGATTTTGAAAAGATTTCAGTCGCGCAAATCGGCAACACTGTCATCTTGGCTGAGGTTAAGGTCGGTACTACCAGACTCCTCGACAATATCTGGCTTTAAATAACCGTCTTCCACCATAAGATCAACCGCTTTTTTAAAAACAGGAACAGAGGTTTGTGCTGCAAACTGACTTCTTGTAGGTTTGGTTACGGAAACACCTATAGTGTATTTATGCTCTTTGTCGTTTGCAAACCCTATAAAAGCAGTATTATACTTGCTTACATATTGTCCGGCTTCAACTATATGGGCAGTTCCTGTTTTTCCGCCGATTTGAAGCCCTTTGGTGATCGCTTTTACGCCTGTTCCTTCATTTACGGTTTTTATAAGAATATCTTTGACTCTTTGCGCCGTTACCTGAGATATGATTTGCGGCTGCTCTTCAGGCGGTACAATAATCTCTTTTTTTTGTCTGTCGATAAATGAAGATACAATCCTTGGCGTTACAATTCTTCCGTTGTTATTAAATGTGCTATATGCTTTTATGAGTTGCATAAGATTTGCACGCATACCGTAACCGTAAGAACAAGTTGCCTTATAAATCTCGTTTTCAAGCTGTTGTGGATGAGGAATAGAGCCTACTTTTTCATAAACAAGATCCGGAGTCGATAGCTGCGCAAAGCCAAAATCACTTAGCCCTTGGTTAAATTCAGAACCTGAGAGCTTTTGTGCGAGTTGCGCTATACCGACATTTGATGAATGGATAATTATCTCTTCCGCGCTAAGTCTGGCAAATTTATGCTCATCGGTAATAACTTTTTTACCTATTTGGTATTTGCCGTTATGTCCGTTTACCATATCAAAAGGGTTTACAAGTCCTCTGTCTAAAAGTATGGCAAAAGTAACGGTTTTTATAACGCTTCCGGGTTCAAAACTGTACTCAATCATATCGCTATTTAGAGATGGATAGTCCTCTGTTTGTATGGATTTTGGCAAAAATCTGTTTGAACTTGCCATTGAGAGAACTTTGCCGTTTGTAGAGTCCATAATAACAATCATTACCTGTTTTGCGCCGAGATACTCTTTCATACCATCAAGCATCCGTTCTATTTTTATTTGAAGCGCGACAGGAATTGTCAGCTTGACATTAAGCCCGTTAATCTCTTGCTTTGTAAAACTCTCACGGTTAAGTATGACATAACCGTTTACATCTCTTGGACCTTGGCTTAGCTCATCCTGTTTTGCTTGCAGTTCGCTCTCAAATCTTTTTTCTACCCCTTTTACACCTTTAATGTATGTATATCCGCTCTCTTCTGCTTTGTGAGGATACCCTATGATAGGTGTTAAAAGATCTCCGTAAGGATACTCTCTGCCTTCTCCGCTCTCTATGATATTGAGCCCTTGAACCGCTATTTTTCCGGTAGAAGCATTTTTAAGCTCCATAAATACCTTTAGTCTTGTAAGTTCATAAGAGAGTTGTTTTAGGTACTGAGCCTCTTTTTGAGGGATGTTGTAGCTAAGGATGACGACACCCTTTTCTCCGCTTAGTTTTTTTTCTATCTCTTTTGTGTCTATGCCTGAGTATATGCTAAATAGTTCAATAAAGAGCCTCTTTTTTTGAGGGTCTAGGTAGTGAGTGTTTATAACGGCTTTGTAGAGTTTTTGCGTTGTCGCAATGTGGAATCCGTCCGCACTTATAATAGCTCCTCTTGAAGCTTTTGATGTCTTTTTTGCATAGAGGGAAGGAAGCTCGCGTGATTTGAGCGTCATAATGAGCATAACGCTTAAAAATATCAAAAATCCAAGAACAAGCAAGGAGAATAGTAGAAAAATTTTTTTGCTTTTGCTTTGGTTATTCATATTTTTTTAGTTATCTTAAATTTTTAGTTAAAGAATTATAACATTTTAATTTTAGTTTATGACGGACAGTTTGTCATTCCAAGCTTGACTTGGAATCTACTTTATGATTTATGCAGAGCATTCAATTTAGAGTTGTGTTCTTCCAAGCTCTTTGTATGCGCTTAGAGCTTTGTTTCTGATCTCTAGCATAAGCTTCATACTTGTTTCTGCTTTGTTGATGGCAAGTGCTGCTTGATGCAGGTCCTTTACCTGACCCGTTGCCATATCGCCGAGTGCGGCTTCACTTTTTTCTTGAAGTTCGTTTACTTCATTTAGCGCAGATTTTAGATGTTTTAAAAACTCTTCGCCTCCTGCACCTTCCGTGCTGCTTTTTTGCTTAAGCAGTTCTGCCGTCGATGTACTTGCTATGCCGTTAATACTTTGCATTTTATCTTACCTTATGACTGTAACAGTAAAATCGCACTGTTTGCTATATTTTTTGAGCTCTCAAACGCCGCTACATTGGCCTGATAGCTTCTTGTTGCTTCAACTAAATCGGCCATTTCTATAACAGGATTAATGTTAGGATAGGCAACATACCCGTTTGCGTCTGCATCAGGATGTGCAGGGTCAAATTTTAGCTTCGGTTCTCTGTCGTCTTGTGAAATCTTATCTACTATAACGCTCATTATAGCAGGATTTACCTTTTTTCCGAAATCTCCCTCATTTAAAGGGTCTTCATAAGAGCTGCTTTGCGTTATGGCATCTACTGCTTTGTTAAACTGCTCATTAAAATCAACCGCTTTAAATACTACTTCTTTGCGTCTATATGGCCCACCTTCATCGGTTCTGGTTGTTTGAGCGTTTGCAATATTTTGAGAGATGGTGTTTACCCTTACTCTTTGTGCCGAGAGTCCATAACCGCTAATATCGAAGCTGTTTAAAAAATTTGACATGATTTATCCTTAGCTTACTTTAGAAGAAGCATCAATAACACTCTTGTAGATGCCGCTATCTTTTTTCATAGCATTTACAAGGGCATTAAACATAACGGAGTTTTTACTCATCTCCGTAGTCTCAACATCCAAATCCACGCTGTTGCCGTCATTCCTTGCCATATGACCGTCTCTAAAGAAAGTAGTTGCAATAGTGCTTTTTGTCTCTTCTTGAGGCTTTAGATGCAGAGTATTTGTAGCAGCCATCTCAAGTGTTTTGTTTTTTTGCCCTAAAATTTTTGCCTTCTCCGTCGCTAAAGCGCCCTCAAAGCTCACATCTCTTGGTCTATAATATGGAGTGTCTGCATTTGCAATGTTTGAGGATATCATATCCTGACGCATAGCTCTGTAGTCAAGTGCTTTAGCGGCAAGTGTATGTGTTGCAGATATCTCTATGCTCATCTTAACTCCTTATATTGTAAACAGTACAAGCAATAAAAGTTCCAATATGCAAATCCTAAATCAAGAAACCTCTTAAGCAATTATTAATGTTTTATGTTTCATAATGTTTGTTAAGGTTACAAGAGTAATCCAAATTTTTGTTTTAAAAGGAGTTCTTATGAAAAGAGCTGGTTTTACTATGATCGAGTTGATCTTTGTTATCGTTATCTTAGGTATTTTGGCTGCGGTTGCGCTTCCAAGATTTATAGGTGTTTCTGAGCAAGCACATGATCAGAAAGTTAGAGCGTTCATCGGTACATTAAACAGAACAGTTGGACCTGGTATGTGGGCAAAATCTTTAGCAGATGGTAATGATGGAGCTATTCAGGCTGCTGATTGTACTGCTTTGGTTGCAACACAACTTGATGGTCTCCCTGAGGAGTTAGAGGATGGAACTGATTGTACATTTAATGCAGTTACTACAGCTGGTGGAAAGTTTGGTATAGATTTTACGGATGGAAATGCGACTAATGCGCCAGTATGGAGTGAATCTAACTCTACAACAGGTAATCTTCTATAAAGATTTTTTCTCGTTCCACCTCTTCTGAGGTGGAATGGATATATGATAGTAATTATTTTTAAACTATCTTA
>JAUPKZ010000027.1 GCA_030837195.1 Campylobacterota bacterium | reverse complement strand
TTAGTGGAAATTTTCATATTGGAAATAAAGATTCAAAAACAGATATGATCTTGATAAAAGATGGCGATTTAGTAATATCTGGAATAAATGTAGCAAAAGGAGCAATGGGCATATACTCTGGTGAAAATGTAACCGCCACTATACACTACTCATCATACACTTTTGACAGCAATAAAATAAATGTAGAATATTTTAAACGATTTCTTAAAAGTTCAGAATTTATAGAACTACTAAACGAACAAGTAAAAGGCGGAATAAAAACAGAGATAAAACCTAAACATATTTTGCCATTAGAAATACAACTACCAGATATAAATACACAAGCCCAGATTGTCCAACATTTTGAAAATGTAGAAGATGATATAAATCATGTAGCACAAGAAGTATTAACTCAACAGTCCCTTGTAAAACAACTAAAACAAACTATTTTGCAAGAAGCGATTGAAGGTAAACTCACAGCAAAATGGAGAACTAAAAATCCTGAGTTTGATATATCAAAAGATTTTTATGAACTAAATAGTAAAGCCATAAAAAAACCTTTTGAAATTCCTGAAACATGGACTTGGATTAAATTAGACGATTTAGTTAATCAAAAAAGAGGAATAACTTACGGTATTGTAAAAATGGGAAAAGAACCAACCAGTGATGGAGTATATGCACTAAGGTGTAGTGATGTTAAGTTTAGAGTCATTGAGATAGATAATGCCCGTAAAGTTACAAAAGAAGTGTCTAATCAGTATAAAAGAACTATTTTACATGGAGGAGAAATTTTATTAAATATTCGTGGAACACTCGGTGGATGTGGTATCGCAGATGATTCATTAAAAGGGTTTAATATCGCAAGAGAGATTGGGCTTATACCTTTAGAAAATTCTGGGTTTACAGAGTATGTTTTTAATGTTTTGACATCACCTTATTTTAATACCCAAATACAAAATAATTTGAGAGGTATTGCATATAAAGGACTCAATCTAAATCTTTTAAGAAATTTTCCAATTCCTCTTCCACCTATTGAAGAACAAAAAGAGATAGTAGCCACCATAGAAAAACTTTTTGCACTTTGCGATGAACTAGAGAGCGAAATCAACCAAAATAAAACCACAGTTGATAACCTAATGGCAACAGTCCTTAAAGAGGCGTTTAAACAATGAGATGTGCCATAACTCTAAGCTATAACGGAGCAGAGTTTTTCGGCTTACAAAGCCAAAAAAACGGTGAAGTTACAGTTGTAGGTACACTTGAGAAAGCATTAAAAAAGATAAAAATAGACTCTAAGATAGTCGCAAGCGGAAGAACGGACAAAGGCGTACATGCAACCGCTCAAGTTTGCCATATAGATTTGCCGCCATATTGGAGCGATTTAGAAAAACTCAAATTTACGCTAAACAAAATACTACCGCCATCAATACATATAAAAGAAGTTGAGCAAAAAGATGATAGCTTTCATGCAAGATACAGTGCAAAAAGAAGAGTCTATCGCTACATTATCAAAGAGGCACAAAGCAACCCTTTTGAAGAAAAATTTATCTCTTTTATGCAAGATATCGACTTTAAAGAGATTGAACAAAATATAAAACTCTTTTTAGGCGAACATGATTTTAGATACTTTATGAAAAGCGGAAGCGATGTTAAGGGTACTCTTAGAACGATTTATAAAGCCTTTGCATATAGGTATAAGGGCTACATAGTTCTTAATTTTGAAGCAAACGGTTTTTTAAGAACGCAAATCAGGCTTATGGTAGCTGCACTGCTAGATCTCGATAAAGAGAGCATCAAGGAGCTTTTAGCGTGTATAAAAAAGCACAAACTAAAACCTGCAAGCGGAAACGGTCTGTATTTGGCAAAGGTAAAATATTAGACCATTATTGTATAATATGAAAATTTTAAATTAGGATAGATTTTGCAGGCATTTGGAAGATTTGTAAGAAGTATGGATATAGAGTACCTTGTAGAGCAATATGTTTATATACCGCTAGATGGAGAGACGATAGATACCGCAACTCTAAAAGAGATGCTTCAAAACAAGAGAAAAAGCGTAGCGGGAACTATATTTCTTTACAATCCTACAATAGCGCCTATCGGCTATAATACAAAATCATCTCTTGCATCTCAAGGATATGAGTTTGACAATGCGTTTTGCGAACTTAGCTTTGATAGTGCTTGCAATCTCTTCTCTTCTTCCCTAAAAGATGGCTATAGAGGCAAGCTTGTAGAGATCAAGTACTTCTTCGGCATCAACAGAGATATCTCGGACAACCCGCAAATAACCGAGCATTTTGAGATAGATATAGACAGGTACTACAGCAACCAACTCACCATATATGACCAAGAAGCAAACTATCAAGATGTGCAAAACATCCGTCTAAGCGGGAAATTTGTCTTTTTTGCCTCAGGCAACAAATTTGACAAACAGTTTAAAAATGTCGTCAATTACATAAAAAATACAGCGCTACAAGCAAAAAAAGTCGGTAAAGATGTAGTTTTTTTATACGACAACAACTATGATGCCAATGAGGCATTGGAGCTTGGGTATTTCCTCTCTCCGTTTGCAAACGCAAAACTAAAGGATGTAAGAGCAAATGCTTTTAAAAAAGCATTTAGCACAAATCCGCCGACTAGCGTAAAAATAAAATAAAATTAGATACTTATCTCTTTTATATCCGCAATCTTTAGTATGCTCTTATATATAGACGCTATCAAAGATTTTCTGTTGCTTTTTATAGCCTCATTTTCAGCATTTACCATAACCCCATCAAAGAACTTATCAAGTTCGCTCTTTAGAGCAAACAAAGCATCGAGTTCTTCTTCGTAAGAGTTGTATTTAGCGGTTGTAGCGGCTATATATTTTGCATATAAAGCATCTTCGGCATCTACTTCAAATAGAGTTTTGTCTATTCTAAGTTCCAAGCTCATATCTACATCTTTTGTGATATTTGCAACCCTTTTAAATGTAGAAAAATAGTCGCTAAATCCTTCCGTGCCTACTATATAGTTTAGAGCCTCTATCTTTTTACTCATAGAGAGAATCTCTCTCTCGCCGCTTGATAAAACGGCTTCGATAATAGAAGGATTTACTTTGTAGTATTGTCTTAATCTCTCAAGGAAAAATGCTTCAAGTTTTGATACATCAAAGCTATCATACGACTTACTAAGTATATCTAGCATTTTTCTTATATCAAACTCTAGGTTATGTTTTGCACAAATTCTAACTATACCGTTTACCGCACGGCGAAGAGCAAAAGGGTCTCTTGAGCCTGTAGGGATTTGGTTTATGCTAAATAGTGCTATTAGCGTATCTAGTTTTAAGCTCATCGCTACAATAGCACTAAGCGTAGTTGATGGCACTTCACCATCTTCTTTATTTGGAAGATACTGCTCTTTTATGGCAAGAGCAACCGCATCGCTCTCGCCAAGCATCTTTGCATAGTAGTAACCCATAACACCTTGCAACTCAGTAAACTCATAAACCATCTCACTCATCAAGTCGGCTTTTGCAAGAGTTATAGAGCGATTTAGCTCATCTTTGGTAGCATCTTTTGGTGCATAAGTATCAAATAGAGCATTTGCGATAGTTCGCTCTCTCTCTATCTTATCCGCGACGCTTCCAAGCCCTTTCATAAATATAATTTTTTCAAGTCCTGCCGTACTTAAACCTTTTTTCAAGTCATTGTTATAAAAGAAAAGAGCATCCGATAGTCTAGGGCGAAGAACTCTCTCATTGCCCTCTACGACTTTTGAGAAATCGCTTGTAAGAGCATTTGAAACAACTACAAATTTATTTATCAGTTTAGAGTCTTTAAATACCGGAAAGTATCTTTGATGCTCTTTCATAGATGTAATAATAACTTCGGGAGGCAGTTTTAGATACTGTTCTTCAAATGAGCCAAGCAAAGCGGTAGGATTTTCGGTTATCGCTACTACCTCATCAAGGAGATCTTCATCTATCTCTATCTTTATGCCCTCTTTTTTCTCTAAAGCTTCAAACTGAGCTAGTATGTTTTCTCTTCTTTGATCTTGAAAAAGCGTAACTCCACCCTCTTGCAGTACTTCAAAATACTCTTTTGCTCCGCTAATTGCAACCGAGTCAAAGTTGCTTATGCGGTGAACAAAAGTCTCTTTTGAAGATTTTACGCCAAAAAGCTCAACGGCTACTAGTTCATCACCAAAAAGTGCATTAACCCATCTAATCGGGCGGATAAAACTCTCGCTTAAACTTCCCCATCTCATAGATTTGCCAAAATCCAACGATTTTATCCACTCGTTTATAATTGTATCTATAAGCTCTCTTGAGTCCCTGCCCTTTATCTCTTTTTTGTAGTAAAGAACCTCTTTGCCCTCCTTTGTAGCCGAACTTATCTCTTCTATGCCAACACCGCATTTTTTTGCAAAACCCATAGCCGCTGGAGTCGCTACACCGTCCTTGTATGCTATCTCAAGAGGTGCTCCGAAAAACTCTTCTATGCTATCTTCTTGAGTAGCCTTAAACTCTCTATGCCAAAGCACTAAGCGACGAGGCGTATAGTAAAACTCAAACTCACATAAAAGCGAATATTTTTGAAGTATATCTACATATTTTTTTTCTATATTTTTTAACTCTTTTAAAAGCGGTATAGCAGGAAGTTCTTCTACTCCTACCTCTATAAGCAACGGTTTTATCATAAATTGACTCTTTATTATATAAATTATGCGATTTTATCTATTTTTTGGTTAAAAAAAGATGATACCAAGTTTAAAAATTGATGTACAATTATATTTTTTTAGAATGGAGAAAAAATGTTTCAAAATATTTTTCAACCAAAACTTTTTACGCTTCTAAAAGAAGGTATCTCTAAAGAACAGCTAGTAGCAGATATATTTGCAGGGATTATAGTCGGCATTGTAGCACTTCCTCTTGCTATTGCTTTTGCGGTAGCCAGCGGTGTTTCTCCTGAGAGAGGTTTAGTTACCGCCATTATTGCAGGGTTTATCATTTCGTTTTTAGGCGGAAGCCGTGTTCAAATAGGCGGACCGACGGGCGCGTATGTCGTTATCATATATGCTTTGCTTGAGCAATACGGGATTGAGGGACTTATCATCTCAACCATAATGGCAGGGATTATACTTGTCATATTTGGACTGCTTCGACTCGGTATGCTGTTACGATACTTTCCGCACCCTCTTATTGTCGGCTTTACAAGCGGTATAGCAGTTGTTATATTTTCAACACAAATAAAAGATGCGCTAGGTCTAAGTATTGAAAAACTGCCTTCGGAATTTTTAGATAAATGGTTAGTCTATCTCTCAAATATAACTCAAACAAATCTATATGCTCTTGCAATCACGATTATCACCATACTTATAGTTGTCTATTCAAAACATATAACGACAAAAGTCCCGGGCTCTTTTATTGCTGTTATCTTTATAACTATGATCGTAGCACTATTTGACATACCTGTATCTACAATAGAGACATTTTTCGGCTCAATCCCTAATGAATTTCACTTTAGCATACCTACTATCGAACTTGCCAATCTATCTATGTATATAGCTCCTGCTCTAACCATAGCATTGCTAGGCGGCATAGAATCGCTGCTTTCTGCCGTTGTTGCTGATGGGATGATAGGCACAAACCACCGCTCAAATACAGAACTCATAGCACAAGGCATTGCAAATATATTTACTCCTTTTTTTGGAGGCATCCCTGCAACAGGTGCAATTGCCAGAACTGCAACAAATGTAAAAAATGGCGGACGAACACCCATAGCAGGCATAACACATGCCATAACACTTTTGCTTATCATGCTGCTGTTTGCAAACTATGCAAAACTTATCCCTATGGCGGTGCTAGCAGGGATACTCATAGTGGTATCATATAATATGAGTGAATGGCGCTCTTTTGTCTCTATACTTAGAGGTTCTGCATTTGACATCATAGTTTTACTGAGTACTTTTTTCTTGACTGTAATTATTGATTTGACCGTAGCAATCGAAGTCGGCATAGTTCTATCATCGCTTCTTTTTATGAAAAGAATGGCAGATATCGAGACTGCTAAAACTCCAAAAGAACTTGATGAAGACTCCATAGAACACTATACCGATATACCTGAGGGCATATCTGTTTACGAGATAGGCGGACCTATGTTTTTTGCTTCTGCAAAGCAGTATGCACAGACCATCAAAGACATAGGACTTTCAAGCAAAGTTCTCATTATCCGTATGCGATATGTACCTTTTGTAGATGCAACGGCTATACACAACCTAAGCGAAGCTATTAAAACTCTCCAAAATGACAGTATTATGGTTATGATGTCCGGAACAAACAATGAAGTTTTTAAAGAGTTGCAAAAATACGGAGTCGTTAGTTTGATAGGCGAAAAAAATATACACAAAACATTTGCAAAAGCCGTAGAACACGCAAAAAATATGTCTAGATAAAATGTCAAAATATTGTCGTTTTTTAAATTTTACTTAAACTTATCATATAAACTCTCTTTTATGTTTATTAAGAAAAGTTTTTTAGCTACAATAACATCATACTAAAATAAAAAAAAGGATTTAAAATGCCAACAATAAATCGTTATGTAGATATAGATACAGTTGAGAGAGAAAGCAAAAAAGATTATATAGATAGACATTCACCGTTTATCCACTGTGCAGATAGCGCAAAAGAGGGAGAGATGTTTAGCGTTACGGTTAAGATGGGAAATGAATATACTCATCCTGATGATTTTGACCACTATATAGCAAATATGGCACTATACAACGGCGAAACTCTTTTAGCAAGAGCTGATTTTGTTGCAGGAGCATTAGGAAATATGAAAGCACATGCAACTGTTACTTTTAACATCATTCCAACAACAAGCAAGCTAAAACTTGTAGCTCAAGCTTACTGCACAAAACACGGTATATGGGAGTCTGATCCTAAAGTCGTGGAAGTTGTAAAATAACTATCTATTTTATATACTAGCTTCTAAAAAGTTATTTTTGATATAACTTTTTATGAGGCATAATCTTCAAAATATTGCAATTTGTCATATTTTTACCATCTACTTTATAATAATTGTATAATTTCCCAACTTGTTACAAAAGGCTTTGTTTATGTCAAAGAAAAAAACCCTTTTTGAATGTCAGCACTGCGGCTTAACAACACCAAGGTGGATGGGAAAATGTACCAACTGCGGAGCATGGGACTCTTTTGTCGAACTAAACGACCACGAGCAAGAGAGCATAAAACATACAAAATCACTCTCAAACTCTGCATCAAAAGCTCTTAGTATAAACAGCATAAAAGAAGAAGAAGTTTTTAGATTTAGCTCAAACGATACAGAGCTAGACACAGTGCTAGGTGGCGGCATAGTACCGGGATCTCTTACACTTATAGGCGGAAGTCCCGGTGTTGGCAAATCAACACTTTTGCTTAAAGTCGGCGGACTCGTAGCATCAAGCGGAAAAAATGTTCTCTATGTAAGCGGCGAAGAGTCAAGCAGCCAAATAAAACTAAGAGCAAATAGGCTAAAGGCAAACCATGATTCACTCTATCTGCTTAGCGAAATACGGCTAGAACAGGTATTGGTTGAGCTTGAACATAGAGAATATGATTTTTTGATTATAGACTCCATTCAGACGCTATACTCTGAAGACATATCCTCATCTCCGGGCTCTGTAACGCAAGTAAGGCAAATTACATTTGAACTTATGCGCATAGCAAAAGATAAAAATATCGCTATTTTCATTATAGGGCATATTACAAAAGAGGGTTCAATTGCGGGACCTAGAGTGCTTGAACATATGGTGGATACAGTACTTTACTTTGAAGGAGATGCTTCTCAGGAGTTACGAATACTTAGAGGCTTTAAAAACCGTTTCGGCGCAACAAGCGAAATAGGCGTTTTTGAGATGAGAAGCGACGGTCTTGTATCTGCGACCGATATAGCCTCAAGATTTTTTAACCGCAATTCAGAACAAGCAGGCTCGGCTCTAAGCGTTGTTATGGAAGGCTCTCGCCCTATTATTCTTGAAGTTCAAGCTCTTGTCTCTGAGTCGCATACCGCAAACTCAAAAAGGCAAGCAACAGGCTTTGATACAAATAGGCTAAATATGCTTCTTGCTCTTTTGGAGAGAAAACTTGAAATTCCGCTATCGGGCTATGATGTGTTCATAAATATCACAGGCGGTATAAAAATCAATGAAACTTCTGCAGACTTGGCAGTTTTAGCCGCAATCATAAGCAGTTTTAGAAATAGAGCTATATCAAAAGAAACAATTTTCATAGGAGAAGTTTCTCTTGTAGGAGATGTGAGGGAAGTATTTGGGCTTGATGCAAGGCTTAAAGAAGCCGGTATGCAAAATATATCAAAAGCAGTTGTAGCAAAAAAACCTCTTGAGAAAACAAATATGAAAATATTTGTTGTAGATGAAGTAACAAAACTTTTAGAGTGGTATTAAAATCAGTTTTACAATATTGATAGTATAATTTCAAAATATTTTTTTAGGGATGATTATGGACGCACAAGTAAGAAGCGAAGAGAAATTTTCAAAGTTATCGATTGCTTATGAAGGCAAAGAGGAAGGAACGATAGTTTGCTCCACAATAGATGCAATAACTGCAAAATACAGCATTCAACCGGAGAGTTATATCTGTAATATTTCAGATGATAAAAATGTAGTTGTAGTTGAATATCAAGACGATATAGACAGAGTAGCAGGCACTATTTTTGAAGAGATTATAAAAACTCTCAAAATAGAAGTTACTAAATAAAAAAGCAGAATTTTCGATATACTTGTAGTATTTATTTCAAGGAAGAACTATGGCAAAAGAAGAGAAAAAAGAGGAAAAAAAAGAGGAAAGCGGAGCAAGTGAGGGCAAAAAATCTAAAAAGCTCTTGATTATCATTATTGTTGCTATTTTAGTTTTAATCATAGTTGCGGGTGTTGCCATTGCTATGCTTTTAATGGGTGAAGACGAAAATGCTAAAAACGCTCAAACTGCACAAAACACACAACAAAGCGCTCCTCAGGCTCAAGAAAAGAGTGTCTCCTCAAGATCAAGAGACGGTGCAACAGATAATATCGATTCGAGAAAATTAAGCCAGATTGGAATTTTATATCCATTAGATACATTTACCGTAAACTTAAAAAGCGACTCTGGCAGAAGATACTTAAAAGCAACTATATCGCTTGAGTTAAACGGTCAAGAATTAAGTATCGAGCTTGACAACAAAGCACCTGTTATAAGAGATAGAATCATAAGAATTTTAACTTCCAAAACTCTAGAAGAGATATCTTCTCAAAAAGGTAAGCAAAAAGTCACGGAGCAAATTATGGATACGCTAAATTCCATAATATCAGACGGAAGTATTCAAGGGATCTATTTTACGGAATTTGTTATCCAGTAAATGATAGGCATAGACTTAGTAAAAACTTCCCGTATGCGGAGCTTTATTGATCGTTTTGGAGATAAAGCTCTTAATAAATTTTTATCCGCAAATGAAATAGTACTTATAAAAAACCATAAAACCGCAGCAGGCTTCTGGGCGGCAAAGGAAGCTTTTTCAAAAGCCCTTGGAGTCGGCATAGGTAGTGAGTGCTCTTTTAAAGATATAGAAATATACAAAACACAAAACGGCGCTCCAAAAATAAGAGCATCTCAAAAAATATTAACTAATTTCAATATTTCAGATATAAGCTTATCCATTACGCACGACGGGGAGTATGCTATAGCCGTTGTAGCGATTGAATCATCCGCCCCCGACAAAATCAAGCAACTCTAGTTTATCTCCATCTTTTAACACATAGCTTTCCCACTCATTTTGTTTTACTATCTGCATATTAACGGCCGCCGCCATAACTCTAGTGCTTAAATCTAACTCTTTTAGTATAGCTTCAATGGTAACGCCTTCTTGAAACTCTTTTATATGACCGTTTATAGTAAGATGCATTTTGTTATCCTTTTATTCCATCGGCTCTAGGAGAAAGTAAAAAATCTTTAACTTTTATAAAATAAATTGCAAACGGAGCAATCCACAAAAAAGTTGAAAACCAAATAATGGTTATCCTGTCTATATCAATATATGGCGCGAGAGATCTAAGCAATGTCGATGCAACAATCATAATAACACCAAAAGCAATCCACCAATTTGACTTTAGAACTCTTCCAGTATGAACAAAGCCTATAACCACCATTACTACAAAAAATGATAGCCCAAAAGAACCTGATGTTAAAAAATGGATAAAATTATTTCTCTCGCCAATCTCAAACATATAGCTATACCCCATAAAAGCATATCCAAGTGCCATTAAAACAGCAACTAAACCTAAATATATAGTAAAAGGTTCACTTAAAAGTGACTCATATTTGAGGTTATAATCATTTAAGATGCCTAAGATTGCAGCCCCTGCTGCAAAACCTATCCATCCAAGAGTTGAGCCATAGAGTGGGTAAAAAAACTCTACAAAAGTAAAAAGCAGCACGGAAAATATGGCTATATTGTAACGAAAAGGTCTTGCAATAAAAACATCGTCTTTTTCTTCATGCTCTAGTATCTCATTTAGAGCTTCCATATTTACTCGTCTAAGAGCCAAAAGAATTAAAACCATAAAAAAACCTACACTAAGCTTTAGTATATCCATGGCTAAAATATCTATGTATCCGCCGACTGATGCAAAAAACAAAAACTGCAGAATTGTAAGCGATACGATAGTATATGCTATGCTTGAGTGTCTTTGAAGCCTATCTAGCACAACCGGTTTAAATGCCCATGCAATCAGATAAAGCCAAAGCACAATATTTATAGCTCCGACAACAATTACACCAAGATAGTCCATAAACCAGAAGCTTACCCTTCCTGCAACCCATAAAAGCATTATATTGTAGAGTCTTCTGCCGACAATAGGAACAAGACCGGGGAAAAGTTCAGGCAGTCCGGTAAAAATAAATGCCATTATTCCCGCTACTCCGACACCAAAAAGCAGTTCATATATATGCCAGCTAAGAACATCTCCTATAAAAGGCAGGCTAATAACTCCGCTATAGACTAAAGTCCAAAGCAAGACGCTTAATACCATATATGGCGCTAAAAGTAAAAAAATAGGTCTAAATCCGTAGGCTAGATATGCAGGTATATTTTCTTCATCAGGATAAAATTTATAATGCTTTGTTGCATTTAACTGTTCTTTGGCCATCATCTTGCCTTTATCTCAAATATCTCTAATATGTCTTTATCGTTTAAAAATTTTCTAGTCTGTTCAAATACAAACTCATCATCTCTTAAAGATTTCGGCTGAGCTATCTCATATGTTTTTATAACCTCTCCGGGGTCGCTTTTAAGCAAAAGTATCCTGTCACTTAAACGAATTGCTTCCATAATATCGTGTGTTATAAAAAGTACCGCCATGCCTTCGCTTATGCTGTTTTGAAGTACAAAATCCTGCAACTCTCTCTTCAACCCGATATCTAGTGCGGAAAAAGGCTCATCTAAAAACAAAAGTTCCGGCTTTGTAACCAATGCTCTTGCAAAATTGACTCTTTGGCGCATTCCACCGCTTAGATCCTTTGGATATTTCTCAAAATCTTTTTCCTCAAGCCCAAATTTAAGTGCCATATCGCACGCCATACTATAAGCTTCTTTATAGCCATACTTACTAACGATGGGAAGCATAATATTTTCTATTGTAGTCTTCCATGGCAAAAGCCTTGCATCTTGAAAAGCAAAAGCACTCGATTTAAAACTATTTGCTATAGTCCCTTCTGTGACATCCAAAAGCCCGCCGCAAAGCTTTAAAAGTGTGGTTTTTCCGCCTCCGCTTGGACCTACAATGCTTACTATCTCATTTTTATTTAACTCAAAGCTTATCTCATTTAGTATCTGAGTAAATCCAAAATAGAAATTTAATTCGCTAACCTCTAATCGCGCCATGACTCAACCTCTTTTTTGATAGGCTCAAGCACTATATACTCTACAAATAAAAGTACTCCTATCATCACGCTAACAAGTGCAAGTGCCGTTGAAGTCTCAAGCTGGCTTCTAGCAACCGCCAAAGATGCTCCTATGCCGTCATTGCTGCTTAATAGTTCCGCCATAATAACAATCTTCCAGCTCATTCCCAAAGCACTTACCCATGAGGGAAAAAGATATGAAAAAAGGTGCGGAAAATAGAGATCTCTTGTTTTTTGCCAAAAACTAAGATGAAAGCTATCCATCATATCCGAGAGTTCTCCCTCAATTGTTCTGCTTCCCTGTAACGCTCCGACAAACACGATAGGAAATGATGCAACTACAACCGTAAACATAACGGTCATATCTCCAAAACCAAACCATATCATAGCAAGCACTATCCATGCAATCGGCGGAATACCGACTAAAATAGTAACTATTGGTCTGCTCATAACCGAAGCCGTAATAAACCGCCCGCCGACAAGACCCAAAATAGTGCCTATTGCCAAAGAGACAGCAAAGCCTAACAAACCTCTCTCTACAGTCAATTCTAAGTCAACTAAAAACTCAGGCGTTGAAAAAAGTCTGTAAATTTCACTAAAAACCGCCTTTGGCGCAGGAAGAACCAAGTCACCGTAAATATGGTTTCCTACATCCCATAGTGCTAAAAAAAGCAAAATTGAAGCTATTGAGCCCCATCCGCTCCATAAGAACCACGGAAAATCCTTGATAATTTTTAACAACATTCTCATTTATAGTAGAATCCGTCCGAAGGGAGCTTTCCGCCGATAAGCTTTGGCTCTATCTCTAACATATTTTTAAAAAAGTCTTCAATCGCGGCTTTTGAATCGTACGCACTGCTGTTTTGCAATTGAACATGTGCTATGGAGTCGCTAATAGCTTCAGGTTTAAATAAATCTATATTTTTTGCAACCAGCTCACCTGCTTCTTTTGGATTTGACTTATACCACTCAAGAGCTTTTTGATACTCATCGTTAAATCTCTGCACTATTTTTGGCTCTATATTTCCTACAACACCTACTCCTGCAATAGGAATCTTTCCGTCCGCTTTAAAAACCCTGCCCCACTCTTTTTCAAGTTTTACACCTCTGTAAATCTCAGGAGCTATAAGTTTAACTGGAAAAGAACCTGTTTTTCTCATTGCCATCGAAGTTGCAGGCTCAGCTAAGAGAACATTGTCCGCTCTTCTTAAAATAAGCATCTGCATAGCATCGGGCGGAGTTGCCACATATCTTAGAGTAAAATCTTTTTTTACATCAAGCCCTGCTTTTTTAATAATTGCCTGTAAAACAATATCCGGCATATCGGAGCGAAACGGAACTACTATCTCTTTACCTTTAAAGTCTTCAATACTCTTTATATTTTTATCTCTGGTTAATATCTCTAAAATTCCCCATACAGGAACATTTAAAAGTTTAATATCAATATTCTTATTGTATAGATTTGCCGCGACATTCGTCGGAATTGCTACAAAATGAGCACCTTTGTTTAAAAGTATAGCTCTTAATTCATCTGGGTTTTTCCAAATTATAAACTCAACGCTCTTTGCGACATCGCTTAGAGCTCCATCTTGTATCATCTTAAAAAACGGATGCGATACAGTAGCAACAGGACCTGTTATAACAAGCTTTTCCATTTTTTCAAAAGCAATCACATTTGCAATAAATATGAAAAACACCAACACTAACTTTTTCATTAAACCCTCACTAGAAAACTATTTTTTTATTTTAACAAAACTCTCTTTAAAGGATAATTTTACTCTCTTTTAAAAAATGTTTTGATAACAATTATCAAACCAATAGCAGATAAATACTTAAAAAATAACTGTGTTGCACTTGAATGTTGAATGGGAGTATCAATAAAGGATTTAGATTTTAGAAATCATAGAAATTGCAACAATAGCAGTATCAATGGCGAAGTTTAATTTGCTTGTGTGTAATTGATAGATTATGATGGGTCTATAACCCATCGGCTAAGTACTATCTTATTCAATTCTTCCCGTCATTCCATGTTCGTCCGCATAGGGTAGATATTTTTTAAATGTAAAACTATCTTTATTAATAGGTTTTTCTGTGTTAAATTCATCCGTAATCATCCATTCAAGGATACAATCTTCTCTTCCTTTTGATTTTAGTTTTTTATAGAGCTTTTCCCTTGATAAATCAAATTCTTCTTTTCTTTTGGAATCATATCCATAGTCAGAGTATTTCATCTCATATTCATCGGTAGTGAACTTTATAAAAAATTTAAGCCTTGACTCCTTTTTTACGGACATCTCTTGAAAAAGAGTATCCGAAGAAGCTAACTCTTTTGAATTTAAATATTGTTTTGCCGACATTATTTGCATTTTTAGCCTTTATAGTCGCTTTATTTCAAAATGTTACTATTTTTTATTCTAAAAGTAAATAATCTTAAAATAAGCTAATACATAAACCCAAAAAGCCAGAGTGGAATTTTTGCACCATACCCTACTTCTATATCGTCTAAGGCAAGATAGCTTTTTTTAACATCTCTTATTTGAGAGAAATCTTTATTTTTACCGCCTACTTCAAAAGTGTATTTGTTATCAACCAAAAAGTCGCCTTTTTTTACGCTAAAAATCCTATCATCTAAAAGCCTTGTTTGTGAGGATAGAGCATTTTTTATCTGGTTTACAAAAAAAGCTTCTCTTGCACTCCCTGTATCTAAACTAGCAGTGATGGCATAAGATATATTGGTGTTTTGCATAAAAAGTTTTTCGGGTTTTGCCATAATGTTGTAGCCTTTTTCTTTGCTTTTTATGCTGTTTATCACTTTGGCTCGCTCTAGGTATTCTAAGTAGTCATACACTTTTGGGCGTGAGATATTTGTAGCTTTTGCGATGTCGGTAATGTTTGGAACAAAAGGTACGCTTATAGCAAGTAAATAGAGCAGCTTTTTGAGTTTAGCAATTTGAGATATATCTATGTGGTTGATGTGAGGCAAATCTGTTTCAAGTATAAGATTTATCATTTGTACTATCTTTTGATGATAAACCTCTCTATCTTCTAGTATAAACGGATAAGCTCCAAACTCAAGATACTCTTTAAAGTGCATAAGCGGTTTGATATGCTTAGAGATCTCTTGTGCTACCAAGATGTGATTTTCTAAAATATACTCAAGTGTAAAACTCTCAAACTTATAGATATCAAGTAGCTCAAGATACTCTCTAAAAGAGAGATTTTCTAAAGTGTAGATGATGCTTCTTCTTGATAGGTCACTATTTTGTTGCGAGATTTGGAGTATGGAAGAACCTGAAAAAACTACTTTTAGCTCTAGCGTATCGTAGATATTTTTTATGTGAGTTGACCAATCTTCATATTTATGCACTTCATCCACAAAAAGTACTTCTCCGCCATGCTGCTCAAAAAATTTGGCAAATTCAAAAAGGGATACTGACTGCATATATGGATTGTCAAGACTTACATAAAGTGCCCTGTTTTTATCTGTAAAATTTTCTTTGATGTATTGCAACATCATAGTTGTTTTTCCAAGACCTCTTTGCCCTAAAATCCCTATTGATTTTAAACTCCAGTTTATTTTACTATAAAGATATCTTTTTTTATCTAAGCTGATTTTGTGGAGAAGTTTTATTTGCTCTTCAAAGAGTATTTGTAAATTCATATTGATACCTTAATATATTAAGTGTAAATATATATTAACATATTTTAAAATATTTGTAAATATCTTTTAATTATACCTAGAAATATTTTGATTTGATTGTGAAAGAAAAACAAATTATCAATAATTATTTATTTTACGGAGTTTAGCACACTGTTTTGTAAACCATATCGCTCGGGGCGAGGATACAAAACCGACACACATATTTATTTTTAGCTTTTTTGTCTTTTTTTAATTTGCTTTTAAAGTTCGTATTTTATGGAGTTTGTAAGTGGTGGGTTCTGAGTGACTCGAACACTCGACCGCCCCGTTATGAGCGGGGAGCTCTAACCGACTGAGCTAAGAACCCATTTGTTAAATGAGTTGGAATTATACTCAACAAGAGCTTATATTTTTCTGATTTTTTATAAAATTTAAGCTATAAATGACTATTGTTTTTTTATACATAAAATATTTATGCTTTAAAATAAATAATGTATTTATATTTAAATAAGCTAAAATTATATATAATTCCGCAACTCAAATTATGGAGAAAAAAATGTTGAAAAATGTTCTATTTGCTGCTCTTTTAACACTAGGATTTATCGGATGTAGTTCTGATACAAAAACTGAAACACAAGCTGAGACTGCTGCACCTGCTGCAACGGCTACAGCTCCTGCTGCTGTTGAGGCTACACCGGCTCCGGCTGAAGCTGCACCTGCAGAAGCTAATGCAACTGCTACTGAAGCTGCACCTGCAGAAGCTAACACTACTGCACCTGCTGCTAACTAATCTAAAAAAAAACGGGCTTTACTGCCCGTTTTGTCTTCATTTTACTTCTCTTTTTTTTTAATTAAACTCTTATTTTAAATACAACTGCATAAAGCAATGGAACATACACGAGATTTAACACAGTAGCCCAAGCCAACCCAAATCCGAGTGAAATTGCCATCGGCTGAAGTATCATAGCCTGCCCTGAAGCAAAAAAGATAAGTGTAGATAATCCAAGGACGGTTGTAAGAGATGTTAAAATAACCGGTCTCAGTCTTGTTTGAGCCATTTTTATAAGTTCTTCTCTGTTTTTAGCTTTTGTGATAAAACTAACCACCAAAAGCCCATCATTCACTATCACCCCCGCAAGCCCAACAACCCCTATAAGTCCCGGCATAGTTAGATTCATATCCATAACCATATGACCAAAAAATACGCCAAAAAGAGAAAGCGGAATAGTACTGATAACGATAAGCGACTTCTTAATGGAGTCAAAAAGCCATACTAGCGATATAAAAATCAAAAATAGAGCGATTGCTCCTGCTTGCATCATCTCTCTTTTAGTTTTTGCATTCTCTTTTTCTTCGCCCTTTATATCAACCTTATAACCGTCATTCTTTAGTTCTTGAAATATAGGTTCAAGTTTTTGAATAACTTCTGCCGAGGTTATTATTTTTTTATCTAGCGATGCCATTACCGTTCTAATCCTGATACCATTTTCTTTTTTAAGCTCTACAAAGCCCTGTATATATGAAAAATTGCATATATCCTTTAACTGTACATATTTATCGGTTGAGGGAACTTGCAGCTCTATTTTATTTATCGAATCAATCTGTTCATTTATCTTGCTTTCAATTTTTATACGGATAAGTCCACTTTCATTAAACATTTTTCCGTATTCGCCCTTTAGATAGTACGAACGCAATTCCCTAGATATAAGCTCTTCATTAAAACCAAGCTGTTGACCGTACTCATTTACACGAAGCTTAAGCTCTTTTTCGCCGATATTCGCATCATTTGAGATATTATTTACTCCGGATATAGCACGCAATGCCTCTTCTATCTTCTTTATGCCTTGAACTGTTTTTTGCTCATCTGCGGCACTTAAGCTTATCTCTATATCGGAAGCAACAACGCCTGCCCCTGGAACTTTTACTACAAGCTCCTCAAACATTAGACTATTGTCTATTTTTTTATCCATAAAAGGCTCTACAACTTTTTCGATTGTCTTTGCGATCTCTTTTGCATCTCTTTGGCGTACAAGCACTTCCTCGTCATACTCCAAAGAAAGATACGGGCTTATATATTTATCAAAAGCATTATCGGGCGCTCTCTCCTTTAAATCTACAAATATATGAAAAAGGTGTTCGCCGGTTTCTGCCATGTTTTTTGCATCAAGCCTAAAACCGATAATTGAGGTTATGGATGATATATCACTATTTTTCACTTTGTCCAAAAGCTCTTTTTCTAACTCACCTACAAACTCTTCAGTGTCCTCAAGTTCGCTGTTTATATTTACTTTTCCATAAACATAAACTTGTGTTGTGTCAAAATCAGGAAAAAGCTGAAATTTTGAATTTTTTATAAAAACAAAGGTAAGCGATAAAATCCCAACCACTATGATAAACAAAGAGAGCATTTGTTTTTTAAAAACAAAATTCAAGGCGTTACCGTGCCAAGCATTAAGTTTTTTCCAAATTCGCTTTGTAAAACTATTTTCATTTGAAACTCTTAAAAAATCATACGCATGAAGAGGTAGAAAGTAAAACGCCTCAAAAAGCGAAGAAAGCAATAAAACCGTAATGATGATAGGAATGATTTTTATAAACATTCCCATCTCGCCGCTTAAAAGCAACATCGGCAAAAATGAAAAAACAGTTGTAAGCGTTGCCGCCAAAACAGCAGGAAACATCTCCGTAGCTCCGACTATAGTGGCCTCTCTTCTTGGCATCCCCTCTTCTAGATGCCTATATATATTTTCAGCTACTACGATTGCCTCATCAACTAGCATTCCTAGTGCTATCAATGCCCCTAACAGTGAGAGCATATTTAAGCTATAGTTCATAACATCCGTAACTATAAGACCAATCATAAAGCTAACCGGTATGCCAATTGCAACTACAAAAGCAATACCCCGATTTACAAAAATTAACATTGCAGCAAAAACTAATATAAGTCCGAAAACTATATTTGCAAAGACTATATTAAGGCGGTTTTTTATCCATATGGAAGTATCCGTATATATCTCGTACTGCAACTCAGGATGTTGTTTTTCTTTCTCTTTTAAAAGTACGCGAATCTGTTTTACCAACTCTATGGCATTTCCGTTTTGCGATTTTGATATATTTAACGAAACATTTCTTATTCCGTTATAGTGCGACAACTCTGACTCATCACTAAGCTTAAAAGATATATCTGCTATATCACCCAAACGAACTCTTGAATCTGCTACGCCTATTATCGTATTTTCTATGGTACTTTTATCTTTTTCACCGTTATATGTTGATATATAAAGGTGTTCTCCCCTCTCTTTGATAGTTCCAATTGGGAAAATAGAGCTTAAATTT
>JAUPKZ010000080.1 GCA_030837195.1 Campylobacterota bacterium | reverse complement strand
ATGGAAGATTTGAATCCTGACTCTTTAAAAATCATACAAGATGCACTAGTTGAGCCTGCGGTTGTAATAGAAAAGCCCGATGTTAGATTTCAGTTTGAGAGACATGGGTATTTTTATGCTGATTCCGTTGACTACACGGACGCAAAGCCTGTTTTTAACAAAATCGTAGGGCTTAAAGAGTCTTGGGGCAAAAAAAACAGCACAGAAATAACCGCTACCAAGATGGAAAAAAGAGAAGATAAAAAGGTTCAGATTGAGGGTAAAACTGAAGCTATGAGTGAAGCAGAGCAGTCGCTGTTTAACATATATACCAATGAACTTGGACTAAACAGTATGCTTGCTGAGATTTTAGCCAGAGATGAAAAACTCTCCTCTTTTTATGAAAATACACTCTCACTTCACAACTCCCCTGTCACTATCGCAAACATTGTAGCAAATGAGGTAGCAAGAGAGTTCAAAGAGAAACAAGCCAGTGAGCTGAAGTTTACTCCATCCCAGATAGCCGAACTTGTTAAAATGATTGATGATGGCACCATCTCAAATAAAATAGCTAAAGAAGTTTTTGAAGAGATGGCTACAAATGGAGAAGACCCTATGCTGATAGTTCAAGCTAAGGGACTTATCCAGATAAGCGATGTGAGCGTAATTGAGCCAATTATCGATGAGATAATTGCAAAAAATCCTGACAATGTTGCTAAGTTCAAAAGCGGAAACACCAATCTGCTTGGCTTTTTTGTAGGACAGGTTTTAAAAGCTACAGGCGGCAAAGCAAACCCAAGCGTAGTAAATGAACTTATTGCACAGAAGCTAAGCTATTAGAAGAGCAGAGGGAGTATGTTTCATGACATAGATGCAGCAACATTTACTGCTGCATCTGGTAGAATAGGGCTATGGCGTAAAATATATTATAAACCAAAAGAGTATAGTAAAGATGACTAGATGAATTCTTAAAGCTAAAAAGTGCAGTGATTGTGATGTTTGAAGTGGTGACCCCGAGGAGAATCGAACTCCTGTAACCAGGATGAAAACCTGGGATCCTGACCGCTAGACGACGGGGCCACTCGTAGCGTAATATTTGTTACAAGTGGAATTATATATATTTGTTTCTTAATTTAATATAAAAATGCCTCTAACGCAAAATAAAAAATTAATTATAAAAATTGCGAAGAGCCCTTATTATTACGGCATTTTTTGAGATACTTTCAGATTTTGCATTTTCATCAACAATTTCATAAAGATCAAGCGGAAGAGAGATGGAAAAAGTTTTTGTCTCTATCTTTTTCTTTTTTTCAATAATAGCAATAACATTTGTTAAAAGCTCAAGTATTTTTTTGGTATCGATAGGTTTTTGTATAAAGCTGTTAACTCCCACTTCTATGGATTCAGATATCTTTTCTATATCATTACTTGCAGAGATAACAACAATAATTTGGTTTGGATTTATTTGGCGAATCTTACGAGAGAGTTCTATACCATCCATTTTATCCATAATGATATCCACAAAAACCACATCAGGCATAAGGCTAGAGTAGGCTTCCAACGCTTCAATGCCGTTAAAATATGATTTTACATCATAAAAGAAATTCTTTAGAGTGGAGCTTAATAGCTCATTTGCAACTCTCTCATCTTCTACAACAATAGCAGAGAGTTTTTTCGTTTGCTGCGTTAACTGAACTAAATCTATATTTGTCATCTGTAAAAACCTTATCATATACTGTGAATCTATTATTTTTTTATTATAGCAAATAAATAGAAGCAAAAATTAACATAAATCAAGTATTGTACTTTTTAAATTTTTCAAGCCACTCAATATCCGGTGTAGCAAGAGACTCTTTTTGATCAAGAAGTGAGTGTATAATGTTTTTTAAACTCTCCTCATCCATAAATTCAAGCAGTTGAGGATTGATAACCGTCTTATGTATATCTCTATAGCTGTTTAGCAAATTTTGTATATCAAGGATTAGTTCTTCTTTTTTTGTCATAAAAGTGCCTTTTTAGCCTAATTATTTATCTATTGGTTAACATAATGTAAATTCTCTTGAAATTAGAAACTGTTTAATATTATTTAATAGTAGGTGCAACTGTAAGCCGAGTTTTGTTTTGATAGTATTAATCTACTCTACTATTTACATAGTAGCTCTAGCGAAACAGTAGCATAATAAGACGCTGACCATCTGTTTCTTGCTGCCATGCTGGGTTTACAAGCTCTTTGTATTACTACAAAAACTGGTGGTCTCTTACACCGCCTTTTCACCTTTACTATTTTTAGTCACCCAAAAATAGAAGTCTCTTTTCTGTTGCACTTTCCCTCGTATTGCTACGGCCATTAATTAAATGGAACACTGTCTTATAGCAGCTCGGACTTTCCTCTTGAATAATTCAAGCACTTATCCGTTGCACCTTTGAAATTGTACTATTTATTAACTTTAATTACAGAAATAGGCTTAAAATAAGCCATATGAACGATTGTTCATATGATAAAATAATAATATTAACAACTGTTCATCTTGAAATAAGCTAATATTAACAACTGTTCATATATAATTCTTTTTATATTAACAATCGTTCATAATAAATAAGGATATAGCGGTGCAAGCGCCGTAAAACAGGGCAATGGAAAATAATTTAACTACAAAAGAAAAAATACTCAAAGCTGCATCTGCACTTTTTTCAGAACAAGGCTACAAAAATACTAGTGTAAGAAAAATAGCTTCAGAAGTTGGGATTAGAGAGAGTGCTTTATATAATCACTTTCAAAATAAAGAGGAGATTTTTTTAACCGTTGCAAAAAATATATTTACTACTCCTTTTGCAAACACAAATGAAAATCTAAAAGAGAGTGCAATGAAAGGAAAGCAGTTTTTGCAAAAATTTACTACGCAATACAAACTTTTAACTTTTGATAAAAACAGCGAAAATATGTTTAGGCTTCTTATGATTGAACTGTTTCAAAATAAAGAGCTAAGAGAGCAGTTTATGCGTGAATTTCATAATGAAAATATAAAAATGCTATCTGAGGCTTTTTTTATTATGATGCAAAATGGAATTATTAGATCCTCTGACCCCATGATGGTCGCTTATGAGTTTTTATCCACCCTATTCTACATAAGGCTTCAAGTAACACTTTTAAGGTTTGATAGTAGTTCTACAAATACACTCTCAACACAGTTTGAAAAGCATGTTGAGTTTTTTTGGGAAAGTATTAGAGTGTAAAAAGCTCATAAGTTTTATAATACTATTTAATATTAAAAAACTAATTTAAAAAAAAGCAGTCATATCGACTGCTTTTAGTAACATAGCTTATTATTTAGCCAATGCCTCTTTGGCATATTTTTCTCCTAGCTCATATGCTTTTTTATTTACATCATGAACTTTAGCAGGAACTTTTGAAAGCATAGTTCCAACTAGTGTTTCTTTATCTATTGCATTTTGCATTGTATTTGCGATAGCAAGTGCTACAACAGACTGTGTAATAACATTGCCAACCTCTTCTTTTGCGATAGTAATAATAGGAATCTCAAAAATTTTCCATTTTTTTCTATCCTCATCCGTAGGTTTAACAAGGTTTGGATCAACAACAATTGTTCCGCCCTCTTGTACTCCCCTTTTGAATTGATCGTAGCTTACTTGCGCAACAGAGAGCATAAAGTTAATTTCACCGTCATTTGCATACGGATAGTAAATCTCTTCATCATCAAGAGTGATATCAACAACCGTTGGACCACCACGCACTTGTGAAGTATATGTTGCAGTTTTTAATCCATTGCCACCTGTTTTGATTTTTGCAGCCGCAAAAATTTCACCTGCAAGAAGAACACCTTGTCCGCCGACACCTGTAAATCTCATTAATGTTCTAGCCATCGTATGTCTCCTTATATCTTTTTCTTAAAGTCATCTTGAGTAATCGTTTTTCTCTTACCTTGATGTACTTTAATAACTTCAGCATACATATCACAATACTCCGCTGCTTCTTTGTCTTCTTTTAAGATACCCGTAGGAAATAGATTTAATTGCTCTTCAGGTGTCATAGAATCATATTTTTTCTTAGACACAGTAATGCTATCAATCCAGTTAAGGTTTTCAACTGCCGAGTTCATCTTGTTTTTTCTACCAAGATTTATATGACAGTTTGATAAAACTTCAAGAAGCGAGAAACCTTTATGTTCAATAGCTTTTACGATAGCTTTTTCTAGTTTTTTAGGATCATTTACAGTCTCTCTTGCAACAAATGAAGCTCCTGCCGCAATTGCCAAATCACAAGTGTTGAAAGTAGGATCTATATTTCCTGCCTGCTGCGATACAGTCCACATACCCTGTGGAGTTGTCGGGCTTGTTTGCGAGTTTGTAAGACCATAGATAAAGTTGTTAATTATGATAAATGTAATATCTATGTTTCTTCTACAACCGTGGATAGTATGATTACCGCCGATTGCCAACGCATCGCCGTCTCCTGCTACACATATAACATATTTACTAGGGTTTGCAAGTTTAACACCCGTTGCAAACGCAATAGTTCTTCCATGAGTAGTATGAACCGTGTTAAAATCTACATATGATGAAAATCTTCCCGAACATCCAATACCGGACACTACGCAAACATCATCTTTATTTATGCCAAGACTATCAACTGCTCTAACGAAAGCCTTTAGAATAACACCGTCACCACAACCCCAACACCATAGTGTTGGCATTTTTTCAAGTCTTAAATAGTTTTCATAATTAAATGCCATTTTACAGCTCCTTTACTTTGTTTACAATTTCATAAGGAGAAATTGGTCTTCCGTTTACCTTGAACAAACCATCAATATCGAGTCTTCCTGTAGCGCGTTGTACTTCATCTCTGTATTGACCGATATTTAATTCAACACATAGCACTTTTGGTATTCTAGCTGCAAGCTCTCTCATTCTATCTTGAGGACTTGGCCATAAAGTAATAGGTCTAAATAGTCCTGCTTTTATGCCCTCTGCTCTTAAGTGGCGGATTGCCTCTTTTGCTGCAAGTGAAACGGAGCCGTATGCAACAATCAAAATTTCAGCATCATCAACAAAAAACTCTTCATTTAATTCGATTTCATCTTTATGAAGTTCAACTTTATCTTCGAGTCTTTGTATTAGTTTTCTACAAGTCTCAATCTCCTCAGTCGGAAAGCCTCTTCTATCATGGTGAAGGCCTGTAAAGTGGTATCTATATCCTTTAAACATCGGATTAAGCACTGCCGGCTGATCACTCTCGCACTCATATGGAAAATACTCTTCTGCCGGTCCGTCAAACTGTTTTCTAGGTACAATTCCTGCTGCAACATCCTCTTCCGTAGGAAGTATTGCTTTTCCGTGCATATGACCCAAAGTCTCATCCAGTAGAACAAATACAGGCTGCATAAATCTATCTGCCAAGTTAAATGCTCTAACTGTTTCAGTGTAACACTCAGAGAGCGAACCTGCGCATAGTGTGATTGATTTATAGTCACCGTGTGAAGGGTTTTTTGCTTGAGCAACATCACCTTGAGATACACGAGTAGGAAGACCGGTTGATGGACCTCCGCGCATAACATTCACAACTACCAATGGAACTTCCGCCATTTGAGCTAGACCGAGATTTTCTGCTTTTAATGAAATTCCGGGACCTGAAGTAGCAGTCATAGTTCTAACACCACTCATTCCGGCACCGATTGCAGCTGCAACTCCGGCAATTTCATCTTCCATCTGAATACATGCTCCACCAACTTCAGGCATTAAGTCAGACATTTCATGCATAATTTCACTTGATGGAGTAATAGGATAGCCTCCAAAAAATCTACATCCTGCATCTTTTGCAGCTAGTGCAGACAATTCGTTTCCACTTGAAATAACTTCTCTAGTTGCCATTATATAGCTCCTTTTTCGCTTAGTGATCTATACTTATTTGCAATAACAGCAGCTTGACGAGCTTTAGACTCATCTGTGAGTTTTGCAAACTTAAATTCACCTTTCTCTGCTACATAAATAGCAAAGTCAGGGCACGCCAATTCGCATTCCATTAACCCATACAGGCTGATTACCAGGGTTTTGAGTTCTAAACTTACTCATTTATTCTCCTATTTTTAATTTTAAGTTAAAAAAATAATCCTTGTTACTAAAAGTAACAATACTAATTGTTGCCAAATCTCTTTTTCATGAACAGATTAACCAATTTTTACTAATACTACTCAAAAATGTGCTATTAACGCTTAACAAGTAGCAAAAATGTTACTTATTGAAGCTCACACTTAGTATAGTTTATTTTTTTAATACTTCCGCAACAGCCTTACCTATTTCAGATGGTGACACAACAACTTTTACACCTGCTGCTTCAAGAGCCGCCATTTTTTCAGCTGCCGTTCCTGCGCCGCCTGAGATAATTGCTCCTGCATGCCCCATTCTCTTGCCCTTAGGTGCACTTTGTCCTGCAATAAATGCCACAACGGGTTTTGTAATATTTTCTTTAATAAATGCGGCTGCCTGAATTTCAAGGTCTCCTCCAATTTCACCAATCATAACGATTGCATGAGTTTCAGGGTCTTGTTCAAACATAGCAAGAAGCTGTTTGTATGATAAACCTATAATAGGATCTCCGCCTATACCTACTGCAGTTGAGATACCAAGACCCTGTTTTACAACCTGATTTGTTCCCTCATAAGTTAGAGTTCCTGATTTTGATATTAGTCCGATATTTCCTTTTTTGAAAATCATACCCGGCATAATTCCTATCTTGCACTCTTCAGCCGTGATAATACCAGGGCAGTTTGGTCCGATAGTTTTCATATTGCGTTTTACTGCATAAGCTTTTGCTGCTTGCATATCGCGAACAGGCGCACCTTCAGTTATGATAACCGCAAGCTCTATACCGGCATCTGCAGCTTCCATAACTGCATCTGCAACGAATGCAGGCGGAACAAATATCATACTAACAGTAGCACCAGTAGCTTTTACTGCCTCTTTTACGGTATTAAATACAGGTTGTCCTAAATGCTCAGTTCCACCTTTGTTTGGAGTAACACCTCCGACTATTTTTGTTCCGTATGCTAAGCACTGCTCAGCGTGAAACGAACCCTCTTTTCCGGTAAAACCTTGAACGATTACTTTTGTGTCTTTATTTACTAATATACTCATATAATCCTCTCCTTACTTAGCTTGTTTCGCAGCTGCTACTGCTTTTGCAGCACCATCAGCCAAGTCTGTAGCCGTTATGATATTTGCAATATTTGCATTTTTTAAGATTTCCGCCGCTTCTTGTGCATTTGTTCCATCGAGTCTAACAATAACCGGAACATGAACATCTGTAAGTTTTGTAGCCTCTAAAATACCGTTTGCTATACGATCACATCTAACGATACCGCCAAAAATATTTACAAATATAGCTTTAACATTTGGGTTTTTAAGAATAATTTCAAACCCCTTTGCAACCGTTTCTGCATTTGCCTTTCCGCCTACATCAAGGAAGTTTGCAGGCGTTCCACCCATATAGTTGATTGTATCCATGGTACCCATTGCAAGACCTGCACCGTTTACCATACAACCTATTTCACCATCAAGTGAAACATAAGATAGTCCGTATTCTCCCGCTTCTCTCTCATCAGGATCTTCTTCGCTAATATCTCTCATCGCTTCGATATCCGGATGACGGCCAAGTGCTGAATCATCAAATCCCATTTTGCCGTCAAGTGCCAAGAAATCACCGCTTCCGGTTTTAATTAGCGGGTTAATCTCTATCATCTCTGCATCATTATCCATATATAATTTATACAGTTTTGAAGCAAAGCTTATAAGTTTTTTCTGCTCATTTGGATCTGTTATACCCAAACCAAAAACAAGTTCTCTTCCATGAAAACCTTGAAAACCAACCGCAGGATCAACAGCAATTTTTATAATTTTTTCAGGAGTGTCATGCGCAACATCCTCAATAGCCATTCCGCCCTCTGTTGAAGCCATTAAAACAGGCATCTCTTTTGCTCTATCAAGAACTACACCAAGGTATAATTCATCTTTAATGTCAGCGCCCTCTTCTATGTAAACTTTTTGTACAAGCTTACCCTCAGGTCCTGTTTGATGCGTTACAAGAATCATCCCAAGAATCTCAGAAGCAAGTGTTTCAACCTCTTCTAGTGAACGAGCAAGTTTAACACCTCCTCCTAATCCTCTTCCTCCTGCATGAATTTGAGCTTTTACAACCCAAATATTTCCGCCTAACTCTTTTGCATTTGCAACAGCCTCAGCCGGAGTGTTTGCTACTATACCTCTTGGCGTCGGTACACCGTACTTAGCAAATATTTGTTTTGCCTGATATTCATGTATATTCATCTATCTTTCCTTTTTTGTAAATTTAACTATTCTTTTTTAAAGAAAGCCTTTTAGGCTTTTGGTGATATCATATCTTTTGCAACGACATATCTATCAAACTCCTCAGCACTTAAAAGCCCCAGCTCTACCGCAGTAGCCTTTAATGTTGAGTTGTTTTTATGTGCCGTTTTTGCGATTTTAGCTGCATTTTCATACCCTATATACGGGTTTAGTGCAGTAACAAGCATTAATGAGTTGTTTAGATAAAAATCTATTTTCTCTTCAACCGGCTCTATTCCGACTGCACAATTATCATTGAATGAAACTATAGAATCCGCAAGTAATCGGCATGACTGCAAGAAATTATAAGCGATTACAGGCTTAAATACATTAAGTTGAAAATTACCTTGACTTGCTGCAAAACCGATAGCTGCGTCATTCCCCATAACCTGGCATGTAACCATAGTTACCGCTTCACTTTGCGTAGGATTTACTTTCCCGGGCATAATTGAAGAACCCGGTTCATTTTCAGGAATTGTAATCTCGCCTATTCCACATCTAGGACCTGATGCCAACCAACGAACATCATTTGCGATTTTCATCATATCAGCTGAGAGTGCTTTTAGTGCGCCATGTGCATAAACCAAAGCATCATGGGAAGTAAGTGCATGAAATTTATTCGGTGCAGTGACAAAATTGTGACCTGTAAGCTCTGTTAGTTTTTTAGCTACTCTCTCTCCAAGTTCCGGATGAGCATTAAGACCTGTTCCTACTGCAGTTCCGCCAAGAGCGAGCTCTCTGACTGCCTCAAGAGAATCTTTTGCCATTTTTTCACATTTGTTTAGCATCTCAATCCAACCGCTTATCTCTTGACCGAGTGTTAGCGGTGTAGCATCTTGCAGGTGTGTTCTTCCTATCTTTACTATATGGTCAAATTTTTTCGACTTTTCCACAAGTGTTGCTCTAAGCTTTGCAATTGCAGGCAGGACTCTTGTCTCAACAGCAATAACCGCTGCCACATGAAGAGCCGTCGGGTATGTATCATTTGAGCTCTGAGATTTATTTACATCATCATTTGGATGAATAAGCTTCTCTACCCTAAAATCACCGCCTAAAATCTCTGTTGCACGAGAAGCTAAAACTTCATTATTATTCATATTTGACTGAGTGCCCGAACCTGTTTGCCAGACAACAAGAGGATATGCATCGTCTAGCTTTCCGGACAACATATCATCACATGCTTGTGCTATGGCATCTGCTTTTCTTGCGTCTAATTTACCTAAATCTTTATTGACAAGAGCAACTGCTTTTTTAAGATACGAAAATGCTCTGGTTATCTCATATGGCATTTTTTCTTCGCCGATAGCAAAGTTTTCTATAGATCTTTGAGTTTGCGCAGCCCAATATGCATCGATAGGAACTGCAATCTCACCCATTGTATCTTTTTCTATACGCGTCTTCAATTTTTACTCTCCTTTATCAAAAAAATTGTTTCTATTTAGTGTATCTATAAGGTTTCTAACAGAACTGCACGAGCCTCTAAACATCTCTTTTTCAGACTCATCAAGAGAAATTTGGATAATTTTTTCAGCTCCGTTTGCACCTATCATAACAGGCACGCCTGAAACTACATCATCCTCTCCATATTCACCGTTTAGATACACTGCGCACGGATGAATCTGCTTTGTGTCTTTTAGTATAGCTTCAACCATAATTGCCGTTGCTTTTGCCGGAGCATAATAAGCCGAACCTGTTTTTAAATATCCGACTATTTCTGCTCCGCCGTTTCTGGTTCTATGAACAATCTCATCAATTTCATTGTTGCTTAAGAGGTTAGTCAAAGGAACACCTGCAACAGTTGAATAACGAGGAAGAGGAACCATGTCATCTCCATGCCCACCCATAACCGAAGCTCTTATCTGACCGCCTCCGTAGCCAAGCTTTTCTTGAATAAAACTTGCCATTCTAGCACTATCTAGTATCCCTGCCATACCTATAACACGGCTTCTGTCAAATCCACTCTCTTTAAGCGCAACATAAGTCATTGCATCAAGAGGATTTGATACCATTACAATTATGGCTTCAGGTGAGTATTTAGCAACACCGCGAATAACCTCTTTTGTTATATTGGCATTAATCATAAGCAAATCGTCTCTGCTCATACCAGGAAGTCTAGGGCTTCCTGCAGTAACTACCACAACATCGCAGTTTACTAAATCCGACATCTCTTCGGCTACGCTTACTACCGTATGACTTCTAACCGCAGCAGCAGCCTGACTCATATCAAATGCCTTGCCTTTAGCAACATCTATCTTGTTATCACGAAGAATTATTTCATGACAAGAACCAAGCATCGCAAGGGAATATGCTACCGTAGCACCGACATTTCCGGCACCGACTATCCCTACTCTTTTTCCTTGATTCATATACACTCCTTGAAATAAAATTGCAATATTTTACCTCAATACACTTAATTAAAACATACTAATATGTATAGATTAAGCATACTTTTTCAGTAAAATACCCATTTAAAGACATTTTGCCTTTTGTATAAAACCTCAAAGTTCCATATAAAAGATAAAAAAGGCAAAGAGAGAAAATTTCCTCTCTATGCAACTCTCACAAAACTTTGTTTTGTGTAGCTTTAGGGGTTGTAGGGGCATTTGTCCCTGCTACTCTAATGGGCTTAGCTCATTAGAGTGTATAACATTAACTATATACTATCAACAATACTATTAAGCGTTGCAGATGGTCTCATAGCTTTATCGGCTTTTGCATCATTTGGATGATAGTATCCGCCGATGTCTTGAGCTTTGCCCTCAACCGCCATTAACTCTTCCATGATTTTTGCTTCATTCTCTTTAAGTGCTTTTGCAATCGGAGCAAACTTCGCAGCAATTGCAGGAGCTTTTGTCTGCTTCGCAAGAGCATCTGCCCAGTACTGAGCCACAAAGAAGTGAGAAGCTTTGTTATCAGGCTCACCTGCGCTTCTTCCCGGTGCTTTATTGTTGTCAAGATATCCTGCATTTGCAATATCAAGAGCTTCAGTAACAGCCTCAAGCTCTTTTGAGTTGTGCTTTTGAGCTATAAATCTTAGCGACTCTGCAAGTGCTAAGAACTCGCCTAAAGAGTCCCATCTCAAGTGACCCTCTTTTACAAACTGCTCAACATGCTTCGGAGCAGATCCGCCTGCACCCGTTTCAAACACACCGCCACCTGAGAGAAGAGGAACGATTGAGAGCATTTTTGCACTTGTTCCAAGCTCTAAAATCGGGAAAAGGTCTGTTAAATAATCTCTTAAAACATTTCCTGTAGCCGAAATTGTGTCAAGACCTGCTCTAACTCTTCTTAAAGAGTATCTCATAGCTTGTCTTGGAGCTAAAATCTCATACTCGATAGGAGTTTTAGCTAGATGTGCAGGTAAATACTCCATTAGTTTTTTGATAAGGTTTGCATCATGCGGTCTAAATGAATCCAACCAGAACACTACCGGAGAACCTGTAAGAACACCTCTCTCATGAGAAAGTTTTACCCAGTCTTTGATAGCGGCATCTTTTGCTCTGCTCATTCTCCAGATATCACCTTTTTCTACATTGTGGCTCATTAAAACTACGCCGTTTTCATCTTTTACTTCAACTACGCCGTCTTCTTCAATTTCAAAAGTTGTAGGATGAGAACCGTACTCCTCTGCTTTTTGCGCCATCAAACCGACATTTGCAACATTACCCATAGTAGTTACATCAAACTGTCCGTTTTTAACACAATCATCAACTATCTCTTTATAGAATGTTGCATAAGTTCTATCAGGAATTACTGAAACACACTCTTGAACTTTTCCATCACGATTCCACATTTTTCCGCCGTCTCTTACAACTACAGGCATAGATGCATCGATGATGATGTCGTTTGAAGCGTGTAGGTTTGTGATACCTTTGTCTGAATCAACCATTGCCATATTTGGCTGAGCATCATAAGTAGCCATGATAGCCGCTTCGATCTCAGCTTTTTTAGATGATTTTTCAAGCTTTTTATATAAGTCTCCAAGACCCATATTTGGGTTTATACCAAGAGCTTTAAACTCATCTGCATACTTAGCAAATACATCTTTGAAGAAAACTGCTACCGCATGACCAAACATAATAGGGTCAGAGATTTTCATCATAGTTGCTTTTAGGTG
>JAUPKZ010000026.1 GCA_030837195.1 Campylobacterota bacterium | reverse complement strand
ATTTGACCTATGAGAGTTTGCAAAAAAGAGTTCCTTTTTTAGATTTTAATATAAAAAGCCCATAAGCCACAAAGGTATCTTGTTTCCAAATCCTACTTCTATATCATCTGCTACAACGAAGCCTTTTTGGCTTTGCAGTTGACTATCATCTTTTGAAGCGCCGCCTACTTCAAATACAAGTTTATCATCAACGATAAAATCCCCCCTATCATGGTAATGCACTTGATGCCGATACCCCACAAGAGAAACAAAAAAGCTCTCTCGTTTCGCCCCAATATCAGAGTTTACACAAAGAACTGTAAAAAGATTTGGATTGTCAAGCAGAAGTTTATCGGGTTTATTAACAGCTCTCATCCCTACTCCGCCTCGAACTATATGAATCAAGCCCCCTGCATCCATTCGCTCTAAATATTTTTGAAGCGTTGGCCATGAGGCTCCCACAGCAGCGCTTAGTTTTGAGATATTTATTTCATAAGGTTTAGAACTACAAAGCATATAGATGATTTTCTTGAGTTTATCAAGCTTTGATGGATCAATATTATAGATACCGCAAAGATCGGAGTCAATCGTTACATTGATCACCTCTAAAAGCTTAGAAGGATAGTCTATGAGCGATTCTTTGTAAAATGGATAGCAACCATATTCAAGATAGTTATTAAACTGCTCTAAGGGTCTTATTTGCTTCATAATAGATGCCGCTATATCTTCATGCTTTGTTAGTATCTCATCCAAGCTATAACTTTTAAAGTTTTGTTTGGTTTCTAATTCACAAAACTCTCTAAGTGAAAGTACTCCAAGGGTATGAATGACTGCTCTTCTTGATAAATCAGCACTTGCGTGTTCAATCTGAAGTGCAGATGAACCGCTAAATATCACTTGCAAATCAAAGACATCATAAATAGCCTTGAGCTGGGTTGAAAAGTTAGTTGATTTATGAATCTCATCTATGATAAGCAACTTGCCGCCTCTGGTATAGAAACTCTCAGCCACCTCATACAAACTCACACCGCTCATCGCCGGATGATCACAGCTAAGATATAAAATTTTAGAGGATGGCAAATTTGTACTTTTAGCATACTGCAATAATAGAGTACTCTTCCCTGTCCCTCTGGCACCTTTGATGCCAATAAGCTTAGAGCCAAAATCTATTTTTTCATAAAGATATCTTCTGTACTCAGGAGTCTCTTTTGCGAGAATTTGAACAGATATTTTTTGAAGAGTAGCTAAGTTCATCCAAACACCTTTCTGAATCGTATTTTATAATTATAGTCATTTTATTATAAAATATACTTTATACTAAACCATTGAATACTATTATCTAAATTTTTCAATAGAAGATACTTCCTCTTCTAAAATAAAGAGCGTACCCCCAATAATATGCTATTTTAGCTTTTTTGAAATACGAACAGATGTTCATATATTGTTTTTAGACATATGTTCTTTTAATATTTCCAAAGACTCTTCAAAACCTTCTGCCTTACCGCCAAGAAATTCATTAAAACCATACTCTTCTATTTTAACTGATTCACAAACATCTCTCTTCCAAAGATTTCTGTACTCTTTTGCTGCTGTCTCAATTTGATTTAGAGCATCATTGTAAACTATCTTATCAAGAAAACCTTTTGACATAAGCTCAATGGTATCCTCTTTTAAAGTTTGTAAATTTTCCCATAACTCAAAAATTTGATAATCTTCATTATTTAGCAAAAGCTCTAAGTCATCTTTTTGAACAGCAACCTCAACAAAATCATCACTACCGTCAAGCCCTTTACACATAACTAAAAACGGAAAATAAAATGATGGATTATCCAATAAATATTTTAAAATTTTTAGTGCTAATTCTCTTGATATTGGCATTTATAAGACCTTATAATTACCCCTACTCGTAAATTGCAGATATCCTATATCTCTTAAAACTTGTAATTGTTGTCTAATTTTATCTTCTATAAAATTATTGTTTGGATGTTTTACTTTTAAATATGGAACAAAAGTATAAAGCTCTTTAAGATTAAAATCTTTTTTACCTATTTTATCAATACAAATCATAATATCAAAAACCCAACCTTTTTGTTCATTTGTAGCTTCTCTTAAAAAAAGTGTTTTTGACCAATTGTCTAAAATAATATTCTTTTCTTCATACTGCTTATTTTTAATAAAATAAATCTTACCGCTCTCAGGAATACTTTGAAGCAAAATATTGCATCCCGTCCATCCCGCTCTTTTTGCGGTAGAAGATAATGGCTTTCGTTTTTCAATGATTTCAGGTGTAAAAAAATGCTTCGGTATAACGATAAAATTATGTACTTGAAATTTTTTGACATCATAATTGAGGAAGAAAAAATTAGGGTTTTGATTGCTTTGTAATCTTTCTATCATTGTGCTATATGCACCATCAACAATTTTTTTACCCATTTTGTCTTTTTTGCTTTTAAGCTCATAATCCTCATTGCATTTGGGGCAGTAGAAATCCGCAACAGGTTTATTATTTTCATAATTTGTAATACTACTTCCGCAATTTGGACAAAATATATTTTTCTCTACCCAATTTTCAGTAAGAACTCTAGCAATCTGTGAGCTACTTTCGTATCCAGAAGACAAAGATATATCAAATTCCAAATCCATTTTTAAGCCCTCTTAACGCCAACCCATTTTACAAACGGCTGATACTTTGTAAAGTTAGATTGGTTTAATGGCGCAGTCATATTTTACGCCTTAACCCTCTTATTTCTATCCTCTTCCTGTGCTTTATAAAGCTCTGCGCACCCTTTTGCCAGCTCGCGGATTTTTAAGATGTAGTTTTGTCTCTCTGTTTGGCTTATGGCTTTTCTTGCATCAAGCACATTGAAAGTTCCTGCCGCCATCATACATAAGTCGTATGCAGGAAGAGGAAGTCCCGCTTCTAGCGTTTTTAGGCACTCTTGGCTTTTTGCATTAAACTCCGCAAAAAGCATCGCCGTGTCTGCCACTTCAAAGTTGTACTTGCTAAACTCTACCTCCGCCTCTTTGTGAACATCACGGTATAGTGTTTTTCCATGCTCGTTTTCGCCCCAAACAATGTCAAAAACAGTGTCCACTCCTTGCAAGTACATTGCAAGTCTCTCTGTTCCGTAAGTTATCTCGACTGCGACGGGATTGCACTCTATGCCGCCTACCTGCTGAAAGTAAGTAAACTGTGTTACTTCCATACCGTTTAACCAAACTTCCCAGCCAAGTCCCCATGCTCCGAGTGTCGGAGACTCCCAGTTATCTTCCACAAAGCGGATATCATGGTTTTTGACATCAAGCCCAAGATACTCTAACGACTTTAGGTAAAGCTCTTGAATATTATCCGGAGATGGTTTTATGAGTGCTTGAAACTGGTAGTAGCTTCCAAGACGGTTAGGATTTTCGCCGTATCTTCCGTCTGTCGGGCGACGAGAGGGTGCTACATAAGCTACCGACCATGGAGTCGAATCAAGTGAGCGTAAAAATGTAGCCGGATGAAATGTCCCCGCACCCGCCGGAATGTCGTAGGGCTGGACGATGTTGCACCCCTGCTTCATCCAAAATTCTTGTAGTTTTAGTAACATCTCGCTAAAAGTTATCATTATTTATGCCTTGATTTTATTATTTTGTAATTATAGCAAGCTGAGTTAAAAGTTAGATTTATTGAACTCTTTAAACCATTTTGCAGATTATATCGCCTATCTCTTTTTCAAGCGAAGCTGCAACGACACCGCACTTTATTTTTAGCAAAAAGCAGATATCACGTCTATGTGAGGGGCTCATACACTCATAGTTTCCCATCCCCTTGCTTATAACCAAATCCGCACTGTCAAAAAGTTCCCTAGCATAGCTATTTGCTCGATTGTATGTAAATCCGGGGGTATTTACACCGCTGTCAACGATTTCACAAATCTTCTCAAATCCTGCTTCCGTCGCCTCTTTTATAGTCACATCGTTTATGATTGGGTTTCCTCTAACCATATACGAAAATGCCGTATTTGGGTAAGACTCTTTGAGCGTCTCTATAAACAGATAGTCAAATATATGCTCGCCGACATTATCGCCGATTATTAAAACACTCTTTGCACTCTTTAGCTTCTCCCCAAAGAGAGCAAAATCATCGTGAGCAAACTCCGTGTGAAATATCTTCTCCAGCTCTTCATCCAAGTCAAATTCAACCTCTGCTGCAAGGTCTATAACATTTCCGGCAACCGCAATTTTTGTAGCGGTTAAGAGCCTGTTTTGGGATGTAAAAAGTTTTTCTTTTAAAAATGGAACAAATGAGAGAGCTTTTTTTGTCGAAATCTCTTTTACTTCATCATACAAATCTGTTTTATGGGCTATTCGCGCCATCTCTTCATAGACATAAGAGGCGATTTCAGGCGGAGCGTCGTCGTAAGAGAAAGATTTGCTCATCTCTTCAACCGTGGATGTCAGTCTCTTTGAGAGCAAATCATCTGCGTGTATGGCATTTGCGACTTTAACGCTTTGGTTTATTATACAGCTTATGCAAGCTTCATCTATTGTCATATACTATTTTGTATGATCTTCTATAGTCTTATTCCACATAAGCTTATATTTTCTTCTCATAAATTCAACTTCCTGCTGTGAAAGTTTTAACTGTTCTTGAAGTGTGTGGATAGTTTTTCTATCTTCTTCATAAAGTTCTTGCAAAGAGGCAAGAGCCTCTCTTAAAAACTCATTTTCAACTCTGAGTGCTTTTAGAGTCTCCTCTTTTGCATCAAGGACTTTTTCATGAAGATTTATGATAGTACCTATGGTTTTTTCAACAAACATAGGCTCAACGACCATCTCACGGGCATTGTATTTTGAGAGTTCTCTAAGCTGTGCAGGGACTACCTCTTGCGTGCCTTTTGAAGGGTCTATATATCTTATGCCGTCTTCAACTTTTACACTAAGCTTGCCTCTGTTTATCAAATCTTCAATAGCATTAGAGTCAAGCCCCGTCAACTCCCTATACTCTGCATCGCTCATCCACTTCATTGTATCCTCTTTTGCTCCGATAGCGTTAAAAACTTATAGTATTGTCTCTATCTCCATAGAATCCATCTCAACTTTTTTTGCTTTTGATATACGGTCTTCTTTGAGTTTTATAGACAACTCTTCATTCTCAAGTGCAAGTATCTGCATAGCCAAATATGCAGAGTTGATAGCTCCTGCTTTGCCTATCGCAACGGTCGCAACAGGCATACCTGCAGGCATCTGAACAGTTGAGAGAAGTGCGTCGATTCCGCTAAGAGCCGATGCACTCATAGGCACACCGATAATAGGTTTAACCGTTTTAGAAGATAAAACACCCGCCAAATGCGCAGCCATTCCCGCCGCTGCAATAAAAACCTGAGCACCTTTTTTCTCTGCTTTTTCTATATACTCTTTCGTTCTCTCAGGTGAACGATGAGCCGAAGAGATAACCATTTCATACTTAACACCAAAAGCTTCAAGCGTGTCTGAGCAAGACTTCATTATCTCAAAATCACTTCTTGAACCTATTACAATTGAAACAAATTTCATAACTACCTCTTCTTTTTTATTGTACCGTTATTATAACATACTACAATTAAACATCACGCTTTAGGGTAAGTTCCCATATCAGGATGAGAAGGAATACGCAAAAATGTATATGGCGGAAGTTTTGCAGGAACTCTTATGGGATTTGTATTGCCGCTATGCACCTCATCCCAAATCTTTTTATTTTTAGCCACCAACTGCTTGAGTTTGAGATAGTATCTACCGTCTCTCTCATAAATTGTACCTATCTCATTATCAACCATCTCTATAACAGAACCTAGCGGAGCAACTATTTCAAGTTCATCATTTGGAAGCGTCTTATACTTACACAAAAAGTACTCTCCGTCCTCTTCTACTTGAGCGCTTACCTGATGGGTTCCTAGCTGCATAGTAAAATCAAGGCTTTGGGTATCATTTTTTTCAAACGGTCTTGATATAAGATATGCATCCGTATATCCGCGATTTTGAAGAGAATTTAGCTCATACTGATACTTATCTACATCATTTACGCCGTTATAGTAGTCATCTATTGCCATTCTATAAGCTTTTGCGGTAACCGCCGCATAGTAAGCGGTTTTTGTACGCCCCTCGATTTTAATCGAATCCACCGCGCCCGTATCTAGTATCTCTTTTATATGTGAAGCCAGATTTAGGTCTTTTGAGTTCATGATGTATGTCCCCACTCCTTCATCCTCTTCAAGTCTAAAAAGTGTTCCCGTTTCAGGATTTGCCGCATAAAGCTCATAAGGAAAGCGGCAGTCATTTGCGCAACTCCCGCGGTTTGGTACGCGTCCGCTTTGAAGCGTTGAGATAAGGCATCGCCCGCTATAAGCAAAACACATAGAGCCATGAACAAAAACCTCAAGTTCCAAGTCGGGAAGCTCTTTTTTTATCTCTACCAAATCTCTTAAAGATATCTCTCTAGCCGTAATAATGCGGGTAGCCCCCATATCGTAGTAAACTTTTGCATCAAGCACATTCATAACATTTGCTTGAGTAGAGAGATGAAGAGGCATATCAGGCACTAACTCATGACAAAGTTTTAGAACTCCGGGAGTTGCAACTATTATGGCATCAGGACCAAGTTCCGCCATTTTCAAAATATGCTTTTTCAAAAGACCAAGCTGCGAGTTAAACGGAAACCCGTTAATGGTTGCATAAACTTTTTTGCCTCTCTCATGAGCATACTTTATGCCCTCTGCAAACTCTTCAAAACTAAACTCTTTACCTGAGCGGATACGAAGAGAGAAGTGGCTCACCCCTCCATAAACCGCATCAGCTCCGAAATCTATTGCAATTTTTAATTTTTCAAGCGTTCCCGCCGGTGACAACAACTCTACTTTTTGCATTATTTTGAAAACTGTGCCAAAAGTGCTTCTATATCCTCATTGGACGCAAGCTCGTTATGTGTATCGCCGACGATATGTTGTGCAGAAGCAACCCTTTTGCTATCGTCTATTCTACCCTCAAAAAGATTATTTAGATAGTTTGAGAGAGCGCGCATAACATTGATAACCCTCTCTATCTTTTGTCTATGGATATCTTGATACTGCATAATATCCATAACACTCATTATCGCCTCTCCGCTAGATTGCAATACTTCAATAGAAGCATTCGCATCATCTAGTGCAGTTTTATTTTTTTCAAGCCCAACACTAAATGCTTTAACATCAGGAAATTTTTTGTTTAAATTCGTAAAAAGTTCTATATTGCCTTGAAGCACATCAATAATACTATTTATAGAGTTCTCTTTCTCCATAAGTTCATTTGACACACCCTCTATAATGTCAAAAATCTGACTAGCTTTCTCTTCAGACTCCTTTGTAACATTATCTAGCTGATGTACCATTTTATTTTCATCCGTTGCGGGAAGCGGCCAGTGGTGGGCTGTTTCATCACTATACCCAAGCGGTTTTGGACGATCATCAGCGTCTGTTTTTTTGATCTCTTCATCCGCCATAAAACCACTTTCTAAATCCTCACTCTCTTCTAAGAGTTCGTCTAGAGATGATTCTTCCGGCTCATCTAAAGCCTCAACTTCTTCTTCCACTTCATCAAAACCGCCATTCATCAAAGCATCAAGTTCTTCTTGAGTCATAAATAATTCTCCAAATATATAAATACAAATTTAATTATTACCACTATAATATCATAAAAATATATAAATATGAGAACAATTTTAATGATAGTAGATTTACATAACCACACAAAGCTCTGCAACCATGCAGAGGGAGAAATATCTGAGTATATAGAAAAAGCCATAGAATGCGGCATAAAATATTTTGGCTTTTCAGACCATGCGCCTATGCACTTTGACCCTAAATATCGTATGAGTTTTGAAGAGATGAGAGAGTATGAAGATGCCGTCTTGAGTGCAAAAGATAAGTATAAAGATGTTATAGAGATATTTTTAGCATATGAAGTTGACTATCTTAAGGGCTATATGGATGAGAGGGTGTTAAATGCACAAGTTGACTATCTCATAGGCTCCGTTCACTTTTTAGAAGGCTGGGGGTTTGACAATCCTGAATTTATAGGAAGATATGAGTATGAAGATATTGATGCGATATGGCAAAAATACTTCGATGCCATAGAAGAGATGGCAAAAAGCAGACTATTTGACATAGCGGGTCACTTAGATCTCATAAAAGTTTTTAAATTTATGCCGACTATGCCAATTACTACGATTGCAAAAAAAGCACTTATCGCTATAAAAGAAGCCGATATGACGCTAGAGATAAATATGGCGGGCATCAGAAAGCCCATAGCAGAAGCTTATCCGTCGCTAGAACTATTAATAGAAGCAAAAAAGCTAGGCATTGAGATAACATTCGGCTCAGATGCACACAACCCGCAACAAGTAGGCTTATATGCAGATGAAGTAGTTTCTATGGCAAAGAGTGCTGGGTATGAGAGGTGCGTTATTTATAGAAAAAGAAAAAAAGAGTTTATCTATTTTTAGAGCTAGTCTAAATATATTTTTAACCTTTTATTATAAAGCAATTTTAAAGAGTTGTGCTAGTATAATGTTTGAACTTAAAATTTAACAAGGAATTAAGATGGGTAAATATATAGAATTAACTAGTGCAGATTTTGAATCAACTTTGAGTGCGGGAGTATCTTTGGTGGATTTCTGGGCACCTTGGTGTGGACCTTGCCGTATGATTGCTCCGGTTATTGAAGAGCTTGCAAATGATTATGACGGTAAAGCTAAAATCTGTAAAGTAAATACTGATGAAGAGCAAGATATTGCAGTTAAATTCGGTATTCGTTCTATACCTACAATTATGTTTTTTAAAGACGGTAAAATGGTAGATCAAGTAGTCGGAGCACAGTCAAAAGCTGCTTTGGCACAAAAAATAGACGCTCTTTTAGCGTAGTTTAAAAAGAGTAGCTTAATGTCACGAGGGGTTAAGAGCCTCTTTTCTTTATCTACTCTTCTTGCCTCTTTCTTTGGCGCTGCTATGATTGCAGGCGCCTTTGCTTACTTCAACTACAAATTTTCAGAGTACAAGTTCGTCGATTTTAAAGAGTGGCTTTTCTATGAGCAAAAAGATATCTTTGTCCCAAAAGAGGAAAAATATATTGTTGTTTTTTACAGTTCAAAAGATGCAAAAAGTAACGAGTTTTTAGCAAATGCAAATCTTAATCTTCCTATTTTAGCTATAGACTACTATTCGCAGATGTATCCAAATACTCAAAACACAACCTTTTTACGCGCAGGAACAAAAACGACTCTAAGTTTTATACAACGATTTAATATCTACGAAACCCCATCTATTTTTTTTATAAAAAAAACCAAAGAGTCTCTTTATAAACAAGATAGTATGATACGAAAAATAGATAATTTAAATGAATTATCTCATCAAATAGAAGAACTATAAAACAGATAGAAGGAAATATAAAATATGATCTTAGATTGTGCAATTATCGGCGGCGGACCCGCAGGGCTCACGGCAGGACTCTATACAACACGCGGAGGTTTGCAAAATGTCGTTATGTTTGAAAAAGGTATGCCGGGCGGGCAGATAACTCAAAGCTCGGAGATAGAAAACTACCCCGGTGTAACGGGTGAGATAAGCGGAATGGATCTTATGATACCATGGCCTGCTCAGTGTCAAAAATTTGGCTTAAAACACGAAATGGTCGAAGTAAAGCGCGTCAGCAAAGATGGCGATATCTTTAAAATCCATAAAGAAGACGGTACTACTGCCGAAGCTTACAGTGTTATAGTGTGTACGGGTTCATCTCCAAGACGCGCAGGATTTGCAGGAGAAGATGAACTTTTTGGCAGGGGTGTGAGTACATGTGCGACATGTGACGGTTTTTTTTACAAAGGAAAAGAAGTTGCGGTCATAGGCGGCGGAGATACTGCTCTTGAAGAGGCTCTATACTTGGCTAAAATCTGCTCAAAAGTTTATCTAATTCATAGAAGAGACTCTTTTCGCTCTGCTCCAAATACCGTAGAGAGGATAAAAAGAACACAAAATATTGAACTTGTTTTAAACTCGACTCCTCAAGAAGTATATGGTGATGCAATGGGTGTTACAGGACTTTTAGTAAAAAATACCGATGGAGAAACAAGAGACATAAAAGCTCTTGGTGTCTTTGTTTTTGTCGGAAACGACATAAACAATCAAACTCTTATTCAAGAGAATGGCTCCTTTTTATGTGAGATGAACAAAGCCGGCGAAGTGGTTGTAGATATAAATATGAAAACTTCCGTTAAAGGGCTCTTTGCCGCCGGAGATATGAGGCTTAATGCGCCTAAGCAAGTAGTATGTGCAGCAGGTGACGGTGCCGTTGCGGCACTGGGGGCTATCTCTTATGTTGATGAACTGCTAAATCATTAAATTTTTTAAGAGTCTCGTCATTCCAGACTTGATTTGGAATCTAATTTATAATTATAAAAATAAAAACCAAAGGAAAAAAGATGGTAAAAGTTGGCGTTTTTGGAGCAAGCGGCAGAGTCGGAAAGTTATTGTTGGAAGATTTAAAAAATACGCAAGATATTAGCCTAAGCTCCGTATTTGTAAGAAATACGCTTGATTTTTCTATAGATCCTTCAGTTCTTGTCACAACCGATATAAAATCATTTTTGCATGCTTGTGATGTTGTTATAGACTTCTCTCTGCCTGAGGCTTGCGAAACGCTTCTCGAAGCTGCAATTGCAACGCCAAAACCTCTTGTTATAGGTACAACAGGCTTAAATATACATCAGCTAAACTTGCTAAAACAAGCAAGCGAAAATATGCCTATACTCTATGCGACAAATATGTCATTAGGAGTAGCACTTTTAAATAAGCTTGTTTATCAGGCATCTGCTGCACTTGAAGGTTTTGATATAGAGATAGTCGAGATGCACCACAGACATAAAAAAGATGCTCCAAGCGGAACGGCACTCACACTAGCTCACTCTGCAGCGAAGGCAAGAGATCTTGATTTGGACAGAGTAAGAGTAAGCGGGCGAGACGGAAATATAGGAGCTAGAAGTAAAGATGAGATAGCGGTAATGGCATTAAGAGGCGGGGATATAGTCGGTCGCCATACGGTTGGATTTTACAATGACGGCGAGTTTATAGAGTTAAATCATACTGCCACTTCAAGAAATACATTTAGCAAAGGCGCTATAAGAGCCGCAAAATGGCTAGTAGATAAAGAAGCCGATTTATACTCCATAAGTGATTGTCTTGAAATTTAATCAACTCTGTTTTAATTTGATTTTAGGGCACCTTTAGTATAATTGCAAAATTATTTTATAGAGCAAGTGCGAGGAGAAAGAAGTGTTAGAAGATGTAAATGAAAAGTGTGCGGTAGTAGGTATCTATGGCAATGAAGAGGCTTCTAAACTAGCCTATTTTTCCCTGCACGCACTTCAGCATCGCGGACAAGAAGCAGCAGGCATAAGTTCTTCTGACGGCAAAAAGCTCTATACTATCAAAAAACGCGGTCTTGTTATGCGTGTTTTTGACGAGAGAAAATTAAAAACCCTTACAGGCTCTAGTGCCATCGGGCATACTCGCTACTCTACTGCAGGAGATGACTCGATTCTTGACGCACAACCTGTTTTTGCAAGATATGATTTGGGTGAGATGGCAATCGTTCACAACGGAAATCTCACAAACGCAAAGGAAATAAGAGATAAACTTATCGACGAGGGCGCAATTTTCCAAACTTTTATGGATACCGAAAACCTCATCCATCTCATAGCAAAAAGTGAAAAAAGAAGACTTCAAGATAGAATTATCGATGCCGTCAAAAAAATAGAAGGTGCTTACTCGCTTCTGTTTTTAAGCAGAACAAAAATGTTTGCTATGCGCGATAGATTTGGATTTCGTCCATTAAGCATAGGCAAGCTCTCTAACGGCGGCTATATAGTTGCGAGTGAAACTTGTGCGTTTGATCTAGTGGGTGCTAAATTTATCAGGGATGTAGAACCCGGAGAGCTTCTTATTTTCAATGAAGGCAAAGAGCCTCAGAGTATAAAAGTTTTTGAACCTATGCCAAAACACTGTATTTTTGAGTATGTCTATTTTGCAAGACCGGATTCTATTGTTTTTGGTCAATCTGTATATCAGATGCGAAAAAATATGGGCAAAGAGCTAGCACGCATCAAACCCATAGAAGCAGATATAGTCATACCGGTACCAGATGGCGGAGTTCCTGCTGCTATTGGCTACTCTCAAGAGAGCGGCATTCCATACGAAATGGGCATAATGAGAAACCATTACATAGGCAGAACATTTATAGAACCTACTCAATCTATGAGAGATCTAAAAGTAAAAATGAAGCTCTCGCCTATGACTGAAACCATTAAAGGCAAAAGAGTAGTAGTGGTAGATGACTCTATCGTTCGCGGTACAACATCAAAGAGAATTGTAAGGATGCTAAAAGAAGCAGGAGCAAAAGAGGTTCATATGAGAGTCTCTTCTCCGCCGACAACCGATCCTTGTTACTATGGTGTTGATACGCCGAATAAAAACAAGCTAATAGCAGCAAATATGAGTATAGACGATATATGCAGATTTATAGAAGCAGATTCGCTTGCGTACTTGGACGAGGCATCTCTTCTTAGAAGCGTCAATGCAAAAGAAGAGACCTACTGTACGGCTTGTTTTACAGGAAAATACATAGTTTAATGAAACAAATCTTTACCTTTGGCAACTACCTAAGAGATAAATTCGGTTGCAAAGTCTATAAAGTCGGCATAAATATCTCAGGTTTTACATGCCCCAACATAGACGGTACCGTGGCTAAAGGCGGATGCACATTTTGCGAAAATGACTCTTTTAGCGCAAGCAGCGGAAAAACTCAAGAACTAAAAGGGTTTTACCTCAACTTAAATTCAACTACAAACCCATATCTTGAACAACAGCTAAAACAGCTTGAATTTCAATTTAATACTATAAGCAATAGACAAAAAAATGAGTACGGCGCAGAAAAATTTTTAGTCTATTTTCAATCTTTTACAAATACATATGCACCTCTTGATACACTCAAAGCTCTTTATGAAAAAGCTCTTACATTCGAGGGAGTTATAGGGCTTAGCATAGGAACTCGCTCAGATAGCATTACCGAGGAAACGCTAGAGTACTTGGTAGAACTTAGCAAAACAAAAGAGATCTGGATAGAGTTTGGAATACAATCAGTTTACAATGAAACACTGCAAAAGATAAACCGCGGCCATACAAGCGAAAATGTCAAAGAGTGGGTTTTAAAAGCAAAAGGCAGAGGGTTAAATGTATGCGGTCATCTCATCTTCGGCTTGCCGGATGAAACAAAAGAGATGATGCTACAAACCGCAAAAGAGGCATATAGCTGGGGTATAGACTCCGTAAAATACCACCCACTCTATATAGTAAAAAAGACGGCTCTTGCAAATGACTTTCTAAAAGGAGTATTTACTCCAATCACGGAAGATGATTATCTTGAAGTCTTAACAAAAGCTTTGCTTCTAAAGCCAGATTATGTGTCAGTACAAAGAGTAACTGCCGGCATAGATGACGACACTCTTCTCTCTCCACAGTGGTGTAGAGATAAAAATAAGCAGATAAAAAAGATAAATAGAGCCCTTAGAGCTTATGGATTAAAATATTAATGCCCGTAAATATTTACAAAAGGCAAAACATCCCTAAAATATGGCGGATAATCAAAATAGACACTAAAAGGTCTTGACTCTCCCGGTTTGAGATTTTTAGCAACAATAAACTCTTTTATAATTGTTTGAGGTTTTACATTTCCGCTCATCCCACTTGGTTTTGAAGAAAAAAAATCAAAAAAGCCGCTAGGGCTAAAAAAAGAGCCTGCTTTTATATTGCCACCAGTAAATCCATTGTTTACAAGCTTAATCTCAATTGTCACTTCTCCTATCTCATAGTTACCTTCATTTTTAACAATACCGGTATAAACAATTTGTTCAGTGCTTAAGAGTCTCTTATTGTCCAATTTGTAAAGTTTTACAATTTTAGTGTATTTATCTATTGAAAAGATGCTAAATCCACCGGCAATTGCTACAATGAGTAAAAATGAAAAAATAACAGGAGCTCTTAACTTTGGATCTTCTTGTTTAAAAGCAACTATAAACCCTACTATCAACAAAACAAACAAAACGGCAAAAACACTATAGTGCCAAACATTAAAAAGAGTCGTCATCTGCATTTCGCTTTCAATGAAACATTGTAATCACCGCTATATGTGAAAGGTTCTACTATAAACTTAAGTTCTCTAGTTTCATTTATGTCAATATTTTCTTCAATTATCGACGCTTTTTCAATAGGCTTAAATTTTAATATATACTCTTTTATCTTATCTTCATTGACTCTATATGCAGTTGCCGTAATTTTACAACTCTTAAACTCTCTTTTTGACTCATTTGTAATTGTTGCATAGACGACAACCGCTTGTGTAAAATTTAATTTTTTTTGGCTGATTATAGAAGTAGTGTGGCTAAAAAGATAGTCATGTAGTTTTACATATCCGATTGTTGAACCGCCTATCAAGACGGCGAATCCAAAAATAATAAGAATAAGTGCCAATAAAGTTTTTTTTCTAAAAACAACTCCAAGTAGTACAAAAAGTATAAAAAAAACTAAAACACCTCCAAATAAAATATAATCGTAAGGTATCAGTTCATTTATAAATTCTGTAATTTTTTCTAACATAGTCCTATTTATCTCTTGCGCTTTTCTCTGCTATGCCGCTCATACCGAATCTTCTGGCTAATTCTTGCTTAACTCTATCCGGTGAGATATTTTTTGATGCAAGCGCAACTAGCACATGGTAGGTCAAATCTGCAGCCTCATAGACAATCTCATGCTCATTATTATCTTTACAAGCAAAAGCAAACTCACCTGCCTCTTCTACTACTTTTTTCAAAATAGCATTATCGCCCTTAGAGAGAAGTTTTGCCGTCCAAGAGATGTTCGGGTCGGCATTTTTACGCTCTTGTATGGTATGGTAAAGCGTATCTACAACTCCATATAGCACCTCAGAAGCAATTTCAACATCGGAGGTTATATTTGAAGTCTCTAAGTCCGTAAAAAAACAGGAGCGTCTTCCCGTATGACAGGCAACGCCCTCTTGAGTTACTTTTATAAGGAGAGTATCATTGTCGCAATCTATATTAAAAGAGCTTATATGTTGAATATGCCCGCTGCTCTCGCCCTTTTTCCAGATTCGCTGTTTTGAACGAGAGTAGTAATGAGCTATTTTTGTCGCAAGAGAAAGAGCAAGTGCTTCTTCGTTCATATATGCCATCATCAACACTTCATTGCTGCTCTCATCTTGAACGATAACCGGCAGAAGGTCAATCTTTTGCCAATCAATTCTCTTTATAATATCTTGCATTGTTAATTACTTTGCTGTGTCGATATTTTTTGCTGTGGGTCTTTCATGTCCACCCAGATATTTGGAGTTGAGCCTCCCGGTGTTAAGAAAATTTTAGCATCTTTATTTTCTTTAAGTGCTTCATTAAATTTGCCCTGAACTTGAACCTGCTCAAGCTTTAAAAGATCACTTGTTAGAGATTTTGCTATCAAATGATTTGCTTTTGCTTTTGCTTCTGCCTCAATAGCTACCGCATCTGCAACACCTTGCGCTTCAATTCTTGCTTTTTCAGCTACACCTCTTGCTTCTGCCGCTCTCTTAAGTGCTTCTTGCTCAGCTCTTTGAACCTCTTGTTCAGCTCTTTGAACCTCTTGTTTTGCTATTTGAACTCTCTCAATCTGCTCTTTTACTTTCTCAGGTAGAACTATCTCTCTAAGTTGTACAGACTGTAAATCAGCAGGAGAATTCTCAAGACCCGTAACACTCTCTCTGATTCCTGTTTCTATCTCCGTTGCTATCGTGTTTCTCATCTGAGGAAGCAACTCTGCATCATATTTACCGACAATATTTCGAACTATATCTCTAACAACCGGATTTATGATTTTATCTTCCCAGCTAAAACCCCAGTTTGAAATAGTTTGTGCGGCATACTGAGAGTTAAGTCTATACTGAACTGTCAGCTCAATTGAAACCGGCAAGCCTCTTTTGTCTAAAACCGTAATCGCAGGTTTTACACCTATGCCCGAGTTTGTGCTTCCGCCGCCTGCTTCAATGCTTGAAGCATAGTTTATAATCCGTACTTTTGTATCTACTACATAAACTTTTTGAATGATTGGAACAATAAAATGAAGCCCCGGAAGAAGTGCTTGATCCGAATATTTACCGTTTGTGCTTAAAATCCCTCTCTCACCCTCTTCTATAATCGTAAAAGGCTTTGCAATAAGCAAAAAAAGCGCTATAGCAATAATAACATATATAAGACCTGCCTTTTTTCCGCCAAAGTCAAGGTCTATTTTTGGCATAGGCGGGATATTTCCGCCGCCGCCACCGCCGCCATCATTACTATTTCCGCCGCCAAAAGAGCTTTTTTTGTTAAAACTGCTATCTTCACTCTTTTTTTTGTTAAAATAGTCGTTCATATCAGATGCCATTTTTATACTCTCATTCATTTATAAATTTCCTTAATTAACATAAGTTAAATAATGCTCATACTTTTTATTTCGTCCAAAAACGATATCAAAATATGTATCTTGAAGCAATTTAGTCATCTCGCCTCTAGCGCCGCATCCTATATCTCTACCATCAACATGACGAACAGGCGTAATCTCAGCAGCAGTTCCGGTTAAAAATGCCTCATCCGCTACATAAACCTCTTCTCTGCTTATACGGCGTCTTTGTACTTTGATGCCCATATCCTCGGCTACTTCTATAACAGTTTTTTGAGTTATAGACTCTAAAGAGTTGTCGTTTGGAGGAGTTATAAGCACGCCGTTTTTAACCATAAAAAAGCTAGCCCCGCTAGCCTCTGCTACATAACCTTGATCATCAAGCAACAACGCTTCATCATATCCGCAGTCAATTGCCTCATATTTTGCCATTTGAGAGTTTAAGTAGTTTGCGGTTGCTTTTGCTTTACCCATTGCAGAAGTGTTTGAAGGTCTGTTTATAGAAACTATCTTTAGTTTTATGCCCTTTTGCATACCCTCTTCGCCAAGGTAAGCGCCCCACTCCCAAGCAGCAACGGCAGTTTCTACAGGTGCGTGTTTATGGTAAACTCCCATAACGCCGTATCCCAAAAATGCAAATGGGCGAAGATAGACATTTTCACCTTTGAACTCATTTTTTCTTACAAGCTCTACTTGTGCCTCATTTAGCTCTTCTACGCTAAAGGGTATATCCATCAAAACCATTTTTGCAGACTCTTTTAGCCTTTTTGTATGATCATTTAGTCTAAAGATAGCAAAACCTTTATCCGTCTTATATGCTTTTGTGCCTTCGATAACACCGTTACCATAGTGTATAGTATGAGATAAAACATGAACTTTTGCATCATCCCAAGCTACAAATTTTCCGTTCATCCAAATATATTTGGCTGCGTCCATTTACTTCTCCAATAATTATTGCATTAAAAATTTATGTATTTTATCTAAAATAGTGTTTATCTTATATTAACCCGCCCAAAATCTTCCTTGGTAGGGGGAGAGAAGTGATTTTGGATAAGTTATTTTTATTAGAGTCCGAAGACTCTATATTTTAGGAGGGAAAAGGGAGAATTTTAGAGAAATTGGTTAAACGGTAAAAATTACCATTTAACTTCTGTAGTAAACATATATACATCTTTTGCAGCAGATGTATCATCGCCGTTTGCATCTACTTCATCAATGAATTTAGCAGAACCTATGAATGTTACATATTTATTCATTTTATATGCTAAAGCAACAATTGCTTTATCACCTTCATAGTTGATTGTAGTAGGACCTGATACAGGTTTATTTTCTTTTTCATAATCATCATATCTTCCGATAATTGTCCAATCTTCAAACGGTCTTACCTCGCCGTTAATTGACCATCCTGTATATTCAGAATCAGTTACACCTGCAGTTCTTTTATCATCTTCTGCAGTAAAATATTGTGCTGCAAGTAGGAAAAGAGGCTGGTTATATACCGCATGGATACCGTAAAAAGATCTATCATACTCACCACTATCACCGATAATAGGGTCATTATCTTTATGATTTTTAGAGATCAATCCGTATGTTGATAAATGTGCATAAGTATCTTTTAGGCGGTCTTGCTTGCCTACTTTTTTACCGCTTCCGATTAAATGCCCTGTTAAACGCCACTCAAGTGAGAGTTTAGAGTCGTTTTCTTGATTTGCGGCATCTTTATCCGCATGGTAACCCTCACCGTTGTAGATACCAATTTCAGAAGAGAACATATCTGTTTTAGTTTTAAAGTTTACACCAAGGTCGGCAGAGTTTACAAGGTCAACTCCAGCTTCAGTTGCAGTATTTTTCTCTTCAAGGATAACTTTATTGAACGAGCGATAGAACCAACCGTTATGCTCTTCATAGTCTATCCAAGGGCGGTGAGCGATACCAAATTCAACTCCCGTATATGGAAGAACATCATCTAAGTAAAGGTATGCATATTTTACAAATGCTTCTGCATATCCCTCATTTGTATCTTCTGCAGAGTCGTTTGAAAGCTCTTTTGTAGCATCAAGTGTTACACGCCAGTAATCTTTTTCATTAAAGAAGCCTTTTACCTGAACATAGTTACGGCGAAGTTCAAAACCGCCTGAATTACCGTAATTGTTTACTATCTGTGAGCTAGCAGGGCGTGCTGAAGTATAACCAAAATAGTGAGTTCCACTAAATTCTAAACCTTTTGCTTTTGATAAAACTGTATTTTCTTTAACCTCTAAAGGTGCGCGATCAGGTGCGGAAGTAGTAAATACTTGACCTTTTTCATCCACATAAAATTGCGTAGCGCTTAAGCTGGTTGCAGCAACCGCAAGAGCAGCCATTGTTGAAAGAACGATTTTTTTCATTTTTGTTTCCCTTATTTTTATTGTGGCA
>JAUPKZ010000025.1 GCA_030837195.1 Campylobacterota bacterium | reverse complement strand
TATCGCTGTTCGATATGAGCGGTAGACTGGTAAAGAGTATCTCCGGCGGCAGGCGTTCTCCCGGCAGGCATCGGGAAACGGTTGATGCGGCAGGATTGGCGTCGGGAACGTACTTTGTGCGGATGAATCATTCGGGAAAGAATGCAATGCAAAAGATCGTGTTGATCAAATAGTTCATAATGGGGGTGAGACGGAGAACTTTCTTTCTATCGGAAGGTGTTATAGAGACCGGAGGTGCACAATGAGATTTACAATAGATTTTGGAGTGTAAAACTGCCCGCCTCTTTGCCCCTCTGCTGCTGCAAAATTGCCCAAAAAGTACTCATATACATGACCTAAAATATCTTTTGCTTTGAGAGAGTTGTGAGTAAAAGGGATAGTCGCTATGAGGTTTACAAGAGCTACAAGTTTTGATGGGTCGATGTCTAACTTTGCATAGTTTTTGTTGAGGATTCTCTTTAGTTTTGGATTTTCTTTTTCTATGATATCCATCGCATCATCGATGAATTTTCCTATCCCCTTAAATTCGCTACCATCAGGAAGTTTCGCCCCTACGCTAAGTGCTGCATGGTCTTGGAGATAGTGCCATCTTGCACTTTGAGGTACCCAAAAGACATTTTTTTCCGTGTAGTAGTCTCTGTTTTCTAGCTCCTCTTTTACAAGGTCATCTTGCTCATCATCGCAGAGATAATAATCGCTTTTTGGGTTTGTAAATTCGCTTTTTAGCTCTTCTCGTCTCGTCTGGAAACTATCTGATACATACTTCAAAAACACTAGCCCTAAAACGATGTGTTTGTACTCAGCCGCCGAGATGTTTGAGCGGAGCGTGTCGGCACTCTTCCAGCTTGATTTTTAATCCTTGTTGTGCAGTTCAAGCTCTTTTTTTAGATACTCGCCGGTATAGCTTCCGCTTTGCTTGTATGAAGCCGCCACATCTTCAGGTGAACCTTCGGCTATGATAAGTCCGCCTCCGCTTCCGCCCTCAGGCCCCATGTCTATGATATAGTCTGCATTTTTGATCATATCTAGGTTATGTTCTATGACAAGTACGCTGTTGCCGAGTTCAACTAGATGGTGCAATACTTTTGTAAGTCTATCCACATCTGCAAAATGAAGCCCGGTTGTAGGCTCATCTAAGATGTAAAGGGTGCTTCCCGTATCTTTTTTGCTTAACTCTTTGCTTAGTTTGATTCTTTGAGCTTCTCCGCCCGATAGCGTGACGGCATTTTGCCCGAGTGTTATATAGCCAAGTCCTACATCTACGAGCGTTTGGAGTTTTTGATGTATTTTTGGTATGGGCTTGAAAAATTCATAAGCTTCATCTACGCTCATATTTAAAACATCGGAGATATTTTTACCCTTGTATTTTACTTCAAGTGTTTGCTGATTGTATCTTTTTCCATGGCAAGTGTCACATTTAACCATAATGTCTGGTAAAAAGTGCATCTCTATCTTTATTTCGCCCTCTCCTTGACACTTTTCACATCTTCCGCCGTTTACATTAAAGCTAAATCTCGAACTTGTATAGCCCCTTATTTGAGCCTCTTTTGTCTGTTCAAACAAGTTTCTTATATCATCCATCACACCAGTATAAGTTGCTGGGTTTGAGCGGGGAGTTCGACCTATTGGGCTTTGATCTAAGTATATTACCTTATCTACATTTTCAAGACCGTTTATCTCTACACCTGCAACTTTATTTACCTTTTTTGCACGGTTTAAAAGCTCTCTAGCCGCAGGTAAAAGAGTTTGAAGCATAAGCGAACTCTTGCCGCTTCCGCTTACTCCGGTTATACATACAAAATTATTGAGCGGTATTTTTGCACTGAGATTTTTTATATTGTTGAGGTTTACATTTTTTATCTCAATGTATTTTTCTTGACTTCTTCTGTAAAAATACTCTATCTTCTTTCGCCCGTATAGATAGTCGGCTGTGAGTGTTTTTGCTTTTTTAAGCTTATCTAGTGTTCCGCTAAAAACCACTTCACCGCCAAATTTTCCTGCCCCTGCTCCGATATCGACTATAAAGTCTGCATTTTCTATGGTCTCTTTGTCGTGTTCTACTACAATAACGCTATTGCCTCGCTCTTGCAAACTTCTAAGAGTACGGATGAGCTTTTGCGTATCTCTCTCGTGTAGTCCTATGCTAGGCTCATCAAGAACATACATAACTCCGGTCAAGCCGCTTCCTATTTGTGAAGCTATCCTGATTCTTTGAGCTTCGCCGCCGCTTATGGTTCTTGCATCTCTACCAAGTGTAATATACCCCAATCCGACATCATATAAAAAATAGAGTCTCTCTCTTATCTCATTTAAAATCGGTGCGGCAACAAGAGAACTTTGCGCAGATAGATAAGAAAAGTTTTGCGTCTGCTTAAACCACTCATATGAGTTTTTCATAGGCATATCAAGTATCTCTGCAATACCTTTATTTGCTACTTTTACTGCTAAAGACTCTTTTTTAAGCCTGTAGCCGCCGCAAATATTGCATGTTTTTTCACTCATATAGTCCGATAGTTCCTTTTCATCTTTAAACATATCGTACGCAATTTTTGTGATACCTGGCCAAACTCTCTTGATAGGGTGGCTTTTCCACATAAAGCTAACTTCATCTATACCGCCGTGAAGTATAGCTTTTTTTTGATACTCCTCAAGATCTGAGTAAGGTATCTTAGTGCTTATGTCATTAGCAGCGCAAAATCCCTTTAAAAATGTAAAGTAGTACCCTTTGTTAAATCCGTAAACTATCTTTACCGCCCCATCATCAATCGATAAATCCTGATCTATAATCTTCTCATGATCAAGCGCATAACGAATACCGAGCCCGTCACACTCACTGCAAGCACCCTTTGGAGAGTTAAAAGAAAAAGAGAGCGGCTCCAATGGGTCAAAGCTGATTTTGCAGTCAAAGCAGGCATTATGCTCACTGTAGTATATATGCGTATCCTTAAAACCTATCTCTTCATGGTTTAGTATCTCTATTTCTACTTCTCCGTAACTCTCATTTAGAGCTTTTTCTACATCCGCGGCGATTCTTTCTCTGTTCTCATCATTTACCGCTACTCTGTCTATAACTACTTTTATAGTATGTTTTTTTGTTTTGCTTAGTTCTATTTCCTCATCAAGTCTAACCATAACACCGTCTATCATAGCTCTTACATAGCCTTTATGCACCAAAGACTCTACCATATCGGAAAAACTGCCTTTTTTCTCCCTAACCAACGGAGCTAAAATAACGAGTTTTGCATCTTTGGGTAGCTTTTGAACTTCTGCAATTATGTCTGAGGCGCTCATTTGAGTTATTTTTTTTTGGCAATTATGGCAGTGTTGAACCCCTACTCTAGCATATAAAAGCCTCAAATAGTCATATATTTCGGTTATAGTTCCAACGGTTGAGCGAGGGTTTTTAGAAGTTGTTTTTTGGTCTATTGCAATAGCGGGAGTAAGCCCCTCTATTTTATCTACATCAGGTTTTCCGACACGATCTAAAAATTGTCTTGCATAGGATGAGAGCGACTCTATATAGCGTCTTTGCCCCTCTGCATATAAAGTATCAAATGCCAATGTTGATTTGCCGCTTCCGCTAAGACCCGTAAATACGACCAGCTGATTTTTAGGTATCTCTAAAGAGATATTTTTTAAGTTATTTTCTCTTGCACCGCTTATTTTGATAACATCTCTATTTTTCATAAATCTCTATTTTCCTCTAAAAAAATATTCTTTTAACCAAATATATTACTACTAAAAGATAAAAAAAAGTTAATAATCTTTTTTGAATTTTTGTATCTACTCTCTCTTTAAGTATTATCCCAAAATAAACACCAAAGAGAGAAGCAGTGCCGATAACGACACCGCTGTAAAAATCTATCTCACGACTAAGCGAATGAGAGATAAGTCCGGAAATAGATGAAAAAACAACAAAAAATAGTCCTGATGAGATCGCTTTTTTTATATCTATCTGAAAGAACGAGACAAGTATAGGTACAAGCAATATGCTACCACCGACACCTATTAGCATTCCTACAATTCCTAAAAAAACACCTATTGCAAACAATATGCCTTTGTGTACATCTTTTTCTACAAGATGCTGCTTAGTCTTAAAAAAAAGTCTTGTAAGTGCAAAAACTGCAAATGCCAAAAAAATTACTTCAAGAACCCTCTCATCTACGCTTTTTGCTATAAAACCGCTAAGAAGAGCGCCTAGAAAGCCCCCTGAGCCTATTATAAGACCCATTTTTACATCAAGAGTTTTGTTTTTTCTGTTTAGGTAACTTCCATAAACGGAGCTAAAAACCATCTGCACTACGGATATGCCGATAGCATCTTTTATTTGATGCCCAAGAAGCATAAGTGCCGGAACAAGAATTGTTCCGCCGCCTATCCCGAAAAAGCCGGATAAAATACCGACACCGCTTCCAAGTAAAATCAATTCTATCATTTAGCAAACTTTTTTTTAAAATTATATCATCTTATATCTTGAAACTACTGAATATAGGCGTTTTTATTTTAATTTGAGATTGATTAAAGTATAATCCATTACTTTTAAGGAATGATAATGTTTAACACGATTATAGAGGCTTCCAGAAACTTTTGCATTCATCAAATAAGAGTTCCTCATCAAGTTCACGACAATGTTCCGCAAATGAGAACAATAATTGCTTTTATTGATGCAATGCCAATAAGCGGAAAGAAATATAGAGTCTATTTAGCAGCTTCATTTAGCTTTGCACAAAGAGTAGCAACTACTCTTTTGGAAGAGGATGAGAGCGATGAAGAGACTCTCATAGATATGATGCTAGAGAGTGCAAATCTTATTGTCGGCAGTGCAAAAGTTTTAGCAGAAGAAAAAGGCTATGAGAGTTTTATAATAACAACGCCTTCTTTTGAAAACATTGATGCCTTTAGTGTTGTATATGATGAAGCAAAAGTTCTAAAAATTGAAGATGATGAGATGATTATTGCTATCAAGGAAATATAATTGAGAAAAAATAAATACAGCTTTGCATCGGAAAAACATCCGTTTAACCCTGAAGAAGAGCTTTCATGGATGGATTATTCCGGACTTTTAGATATGGAAGTGGAGTTTGTTTCTATGCTGGGGGAAACAGAACTAACCGTAAGGGAGATTTTAGCACTCACAAAAGGTTCTATCATAGATTTAAAAAAACCTGCAGGCGAGAGTGTGGAATCCTATGTTAACGGGCGTATTTTAGGTAAAGGCGAAGTTATGGTATATGAAAAAAATCTTGCTATCCGTATAAATGAAGTTTTAGATTCTAGTGCTGTTTTATACCACTTGTCAAAGGAAGAGAAACTCTAATGAAAATACTTCTTCTTTTTATACTTCCTTTTGCTCTTTATGCATCAAAAATACTAAGTTATAATATATATGACCGTACAGACAGAGTCGATATTATGATCACTTTTGACACGCCTTATGATGGAGCAATTAGACAAAGTACAAGTGATTCTGCTATTACCATCAAGCTAGAAGGTGCATCTATAGAGTCCTCAAAAGTAAAGCAGCTCAACTCAAAATATATAAAATCAATTACGATTACGCCTATGCAAGAACAGACGCAAATCGTCGCTCTTGTTCCCTCTTCCGTAAAACTCCAAGCATCAAAAACAGGCGATGCTTACGGACTTAGACTTAGATTTGCAGCTGCACAAGAGCCAAAAGAATCGCAAGCTCAAGCAAATCAAGAGGGATCACTTTTAGACAACTTGCCTACAAAACAAGATAATGAGCTAGAAGAGAGCTACTACCTTGTCATAACTATTCTCATAATAGGCATTATTATTTTGATTTTTCTCAAAAAAAGAGTCTCTAACGCACAAGCTCCGCAAAAAGGGGCATCTTGGCTGTTTAAAGAGAGCCAAGAAGATAAAGAAGTGCTAAGTACTCCGACTCAAAATATATCTTCTTTTACTGCCTCTGATACAGACAGTGGCGTAGCTATAAGATTTCAAAAAAGCATTGGAGAGGGAAACAGTGTTGTTATGCTTGATTTTATGGAGCAAAGCTACCTTGTTCTAATGGGCAAAAACAATATACTACTCGATAAATTTACCGATAACAAACCTGTTGATCAGAGTGAATTTGAAACTATACTGCAAAATAGACATAAGCAGCTAGAAGAGTTTTTAAATAGCGACGGCGACACTAAAGACGCTCTTAGGTCATATAAGGAGAGAGCAGCTTCTATTTCATATGAAGTTTAGCTACTCTTGCGTTCTGTCTTTTAAAAGTTTTTTAATAGTTTGAATATTTGTAAGATTTAACTTGTACTCTTCATTCATCATTTTGTTGATATGATAAACCTCCGTTACTGTTATACCGTATGGATCTTTTTTCTCTTTTACCCACTTGTTATCTTCATACGAAAATAGATAGAGATTTTTTCTAGTCATTTGTACATAATATGTAACAACGATTTCGTCGGAGTGTTTTTTTTCCAATGCAACGACAACTCTCTCGTCGTCTGAGCAGCTCTCATCAATTCCAAGCTCTTCTCTGAGTTGAGAAACTTCTATGTAGCCGACATAAAATTTATTGTATAAATCATGATATCTTTGAACTTTTTGGCTCATTAGAAAATTCATATCTATAATATGTTTTTTATGACTTCTTAGCGACTTTGTAATCCAAGAGATTGTATTGTAGTATCTAAAAGGAAATAGTTTTAAAAGATGCGCTTCTATCATTTTTGGAGATTTAGCTCTTTGTTTCGGGGCTAACTTTCTGCCGTCCGTATCTACAATATATTCAAGTATTTTTTTTGCAGAAAACTCTTCAGTGTACCATACCGTGCAGTACGGCGGAAACTGTTTTGCGCCTGTTGCTCCCTCATTTAAAATTATCAATGATTTTATCTCATAATCAGGAAAAATTATCTCCAATAGAGCCTTTTTCTTTCTGAGTCGTTTACGAAGCTTTAAAACAGATTTTACAAGAGTCATCTCTACGAAATATAGCTCTTTGTCTTTTGTGATAAACATAGCATCAAATTCGCTTATTTCTCTATTTTTTGTGCGATATACGATTTGTTGCTTTTCGCTTATTGAGAGTGTGTTTGCATTTGCTTTAAACTTATTTTGATGAAACCCTTTTAAGACAAATTTATCTACATTGTCATTTTCTTGTGCATACATAAGAAGTTTTTCGTATATAAAGTTTTCAAAAACTTCACCCTCAAAAGATCTATAAGAGCTTAAATAAAGCGGGTCATCTTCCTTGACGCCTTTTCTAATTAGAGATAACAGAAATTTGGTATTATAGTCATAATGAAGCAAATTGTCTGAAATATCACTCTCATCAAGTGTTTTAATTGTTCTGCTTATCTCTAACAAACCATTTCACCGTTTATAAAAAATTCATCCAATAAATTTCTATACTCTTTTATATCTGCTATATGATTCACGCTCTCTCTTAATTGTGAAGCGCCCCTGTAACCTTTAGAATAAGTATGTGTATGCTTTCTAAAAAGAACAACACCGTATGCGCCGTAAAATTCTACCATTTTATCAAAATGCTCCATTATTATGGCGTGTTTTATTTTATTGTCTATAAATTTTGTACCGTGCTTTAGCTGATGAAATATCCAAGGAGCGCCTATTGCACCGCGACCTATCATAACTCCGTCGGCACCGGTGTGCTCTAGTACCCACTGAGCTTTTTCGTAAGAGTCAATATCGCCGTTTGCAATAACAGGGATTTTAATAGCCTCTTTTATCTCTCTTATGGCATCATAATCAACCGGTGCGCTAAATTTTCCGGCACGCGTTCTTCCGTGTACTGCTAAAAAATCTGCTCCGCTATCTTCTACAACCTTTGCTATATCTATATGGTTTTTTTTCTCAAATCCAAGTCTTATCTTTACGCTTGTTAGGCTTTTATTTGATGTATCTTTTATGGTTTTAATGATTTCGCCCATCAAAGGAAGATTCAGAAGCAGTGAGCTTCCGCTTCCGTGGCTTACTATTTTTGGAACCGGACAGCCGCAGTTTAGATCTATTATATCTATTCCGTCTTGTTCATTCAAAATCTCAACGGCTTTTTTTATAACATCAACTTCAGCGCCTGCAATTTGAACCGAGTATGGATTTTCATTTGGGCTTTTTTCGATCATATGAAGTGTTTTGGCAGAGCCGTGTACTATAGCATTTGAACTAAGCATCTCGCTTACGGTTAAGTCGGCTCCAAACTTTTTCACAACACTTCTAAATGGTAAATCGGTATATCCGGCTAAAGGAGCCAAGATATAAACAGGCTTACTAAAGGAGAGGTTTTTTAACATTTATATCTGCTCAATTATAAGAAAAGGTCTATATGATAATGCTTACCACACTCTCTTAATGCAGAATAAATTTTAAAACGAGAATATTCGCGTTCATTAGAACCATTTAAAATCTCTCTTGCCATTGTTAGCATTTCAAGATCAAAAAGAGTATATAAGTATGCCTCTAAAATAGCATCATTTTCATTACTGAGTGTTTCAAAAAGCTTCATTCTTTGCTCAGGGATCATTGATTTAGAGAGTTTTCTTGAAACATCTATATAGTCTTTCGAAGTCAATTTAAGATCTTTGAAAATTGCTATAAGAGTATCGTTGTCTATAATAAGAGTATCCTCGTAGGCATTTATTCTTGATAGTATCTCAAATAAAGACTCTTTTGTTAAAAAGTTTTTATAGCGTTCAATTGCCTTTAGAGGGGCTTTTTTTACAAAGTCAACAAAAACCTCTTTGCACAATATGGCATCATATCTGTTGCTATGGCTTAAAATTGCTTCAGCAGTTATTTCACCTTTTTTATATCTGTTTCTCTCATTTTGAATAACAAGTTCATTTGATGAAGGAAGCGAATATTTTTTCAACTCTACAACTTCACCATCTTTTATTTTGCCGATAACCGATAAAACATCCGAGATTTTTTTGTTTTCTATCGTCGCATCAAAATTTTTAGCAGGAAAAACAATTGAGTTATCAACCAATTCGCCTAAAAGTTTATATCTGTCGGTTTTGTAGTTATGCGTTCTGTTTTCTTTACCTAAATAGGCATCGACCATTGCATCTACTATTTTTTCAAAATCTTTATCAAACTTTCTTGTTCTCATACTGTTTTTAAATGAGTAAAATGCCATATGAAGCACGCTTGCAAGATAGAAGAGAATTAAAGGCGCTATTACCCATGTAGCAATAGATAAAGACGGAAGGTCGGTGCCAAAAAAGTTAATAGCCAATGCTTCTTGTGTAATAAAAGCATAAACATACCAACCTACCAAAAGAATTAGTATTAACGATGCTATAGTATATTTTTTCAAATGCATTTTTTATCCTTTTTTAGATTTTTCTATAATCTCTCTACAGTCAATACAATAAACTGCATGAGGCTTTACTTTTAATCTTTGAAATCCTATGGAGTCTTCACACATTTCACAAATTCCATATTCGCCTGTTGCTATTTTACCGAGTGCCGCGGTTATTTCTCTTAGCTCTTGCTCTTGTTGCTTGACTATTGCACTCTCCACCATAGAACTATTGTCAACAGAAGCATAGTCCGCTTCATCGTTTAACTCTAATGAGCTTAATTGATCCAACTCTGCATTTACGCCATTGATATTTTTTATGATTTGCGCTTTTCTGCCTTCTAAAATCTCTTTAAAATACTTTAACTCACTTTGTTGCACTTACATTTCCTTCTTATTTGTGATATGGGTGATTGCTCAATATAGAAAAACCTCTATAAATTTGCTCTAGCAAAACAGCTTTTGCTATTTTATGGCTCATTGTGATACCCCCTAAGCTAATAAGAGCATCACTTTTTTTTAAAAACTCATTCTCGAAGCCATAAGCCCCACCGATAAAAAATTTAATCGCAATTTTACCATTTAATAGCTTACTAAATTCATAACTATCTATTATTTTTCCATCAGGATGCAAAACAATATTAAAATCCTTTGCCATATAAGGCTCTAAAGCTTTGGTGTATGACTCTTGTGACGCTTTTGGAGAAATAGCATGAGCATTTGCTATCTCCTTTGGAAATAGTTCTATATCTTGAACTTTTGCAAAACGAGAAATCATTTTAATAAGCTCTTTATAAAGCGGATCATAAATTGTGCGCTCTTTTTTTGCAATGGAAATTATCTCTATATTCACTCTAAAAGCCCGCTGCCTATGACATGATAGGTTACATTTTTAAAAATATCATCTTTTTTTACGCCGCCGATAGCTGCAACAAAATGTTTTGATTTTGCCGCAATCTCATCAAGCTTTTCGCCGAGGATTGTCGAAATATTGTTTTTTGTATTTGTATTTCTATAAGAGCCGAGTCCTATATAGTTTAAATCCATCTCGTTTGCCTCTAAAACCTCTTTTTCATTATGAGTAGAGATACCAAGCAGTTTGTCGTTTTTTATTACGCTTCGCAATATCTTTACGGCTTTAAAAATATCGCTATCTATTTCTCTTAAATCTTCTTGCCCTATATGAACGCCGTCACAAAACTCAACAAGCTCATAGCGGTCGTTTACTATTAAAAACCCGTCATATATTTTTCTGATTTTTATAAGCTGCTGCTTTATAAACTGTATATCTGCATTTTTATTGCGGTATTGAATAATCTCCGCATTCTCTTTTATGGCAATAGCGATAAACTCTTCAACCAAAAGCCCTTTTTTATCTAAAAGCTCTTGATCACACAACGCATAGAGCCTCATTAGGCTACTTTAAAAAATTGAAGTAAGTCTGATAGTGTTTTTTTAAGCTCATTTCTATTTACAACCATATCAATTGAGCCTTTTTCAAGTAAAAACTCTGCTCTTTGAAAGCCTTCAGGAAGCGCAGAGCCTATGGTTTGTTCTATAACTCTTTGTCCCGCAAAACCTACCAACGCGCCAGGCTCTGCTATAATAATATCGCCAAGCATAGCAAAAGAGGCGCTTACTCCGCCCATCGTCGGGTCTGTTAATACCGATATGTACGGAAGATTGTGCTTTGCAAGCTTTGCAAGTGCAGCTGAAGTTTTGCTCATTTGCATAAGAGAGAAAGTACTCTCTTGCATTCTTGCCCCACCGCTCGCACTTACTATGATAACACCCTGTTTCTTCTCTATAGCTCTCTCCACTGCTCTTACAATCTTCTCGCCTTCAACCGAACCGAGTGAACCGCCCATAAAAGCAAAGTCAAAAACAACAAGCTGTACGCCTGCTCCATTCATTTTGCATTCACCGCTTACGACTGAAGATAATTTTCCGGTTTTTGCTTTTGCCTCTTCAACTCTTTGTTTGTAAGAGATTTTATCGACAAACTTTAGTGGGTCTATGGGCTTTAGCGCTGCGTCATACTCTACAAAGCTGCCTTCGTCTGCTAGCATTGCAATTCTATCTTTTACGCCTATTCTTATGTGATACCCGCATTTTGGGCAAACATGTTTTTGATTTTCAACTTCTTTATAAAACATCAAAGATTCACAAGATTTACACTTAACCCAGTGCGCAGGAGCTTCACTTTTTACCGGTTGTTTCGTATCTGTATTTCTAGAAAAAATGCTTAGGAGATTCAAAAATTATCCTTTTATATGTTATAAACCGAATTATATCAAATTTATACTTGATTTGCTCTATTTAAAAATGTAGGTATGTGAGTAGATGGGAAGATTTTCTACACACACTTTTTAGTATATGTAGAAAAAAGAGTAACTATTTTAAGAGTGATTTAACTATGCTTTTTGCAGCTTCTCTTCCGTCAAATGCGGCAGATACAACCAAGTCCGCGCCTCTGTAGCAGTCGCCGCCAGCATAAACTCCTGCCGTAGTCGTCTCGAATGTTTTTTCATTTACGATAATTCCGCCCCACTTATTTGTAGCGATTCCGTTTTCTGCTAAAAAAGACGGTACTTCAGGATCAAATCCAAGAGATAGAATAATAACATCGGCTTTTACTCTATACTCGCTTCCTTTTACCTCTTCTATTTTTTGTCTTCCGCTATCATCTTTAGCGCCAAGAGAAGTTTTTAGCACTTCTACGGCAATAGCATTACCGTTTTCGCCTAAGACTATCTCTTTTGGAGATGCATAGAAAACAAAATCAACACCCTCTTCTAGCGCATTTTTATACTCTTTTTGGCTTCCCGGCATATTGTATGCATCGCGGCGGTAAAGACAAGTGGCACTTTTTGCACCTTCTCTTTTTGCAGTTCTTAAACAATCCATAGCAGTATCGCCACCGCCTATAACGACAACCGATTTATCTTTAAAATCAAATTTTTTATCATAAGGAAGCTTAAAGTTTTTTTTCTGAATAGCGGTTAGATAATCCATCGCTTTGTAAACATTTGAGGCATTTTCACCGTTAACTGAAGCTTTTTTAGCTTTTGTTGCGCCAACGCCTATAAACATAGCATCGTGATTTGAAGCTATCTCTTCAAAAGAGATATTTTTACCTACTTCACAATTTAGTATCAGTTCCATCCCTGCTTCTTGTAAAAGCTTTATACGACGATCTATAATCTTTTTGTCTAGTTTAAAATTCGGAATACCGTAAGTTAAAAGCCCGCCTGCTCTATCGCTTCTTTCATACATAGTAACGGCTATGCCTGAGCGAAGAAGATAAGTTGCACATGAAAGCCCTGCAGGTCCACTCCCGATAATTGCAACCTTTTTGTTTGTAGTGATCCCCGGAAAGTCAGGCTTATACCCTGCTTTAAAACCTTCTTCCGTTATATATGTCTCAACAGAACCGATTGTTATAGCACCATGCCCGTCATTGAGCGTACAAGCACCTTCACATAGTCTGTCATGTGGGCAAACTCTTCCCATAACCTCAGGAAACGGTGAAGGCTCATTTGAGAGTTTAAATGCAAACTCCAAATCTTTTTCGCTTACGGCTTTTAGCCATTGAGGTACATAGTTATGAAGAGGACATTTGTTTAAGCAGTATGGGTCCCCACACTGAATACATCTGTCACTTTGCGATGCAGCCTCATCTTTGTCAAATATCTCATAAATTTCGTCAAAATCTTTTGTTCTCTCGACTGCCAATCTTTTTCTTGCTTCTATTCTATCAATATTTAAATACTCTCTCATAATTAGTCCCCAATCTCTATGTTAATAGGAAGTTTTGTCAAATTTTTTGGTTTTACAAGCCAAAAATTTCTTACTTCTACTCTAAAGTTTTCAAGCAATGCTTTTGCTTTTTTGCTCTCGGTTTCAACAACATATGCTTTAAGAAGTTTTTTTAGATAGTGTCTAGCCTCATCTGCCTCATCCGTATCAATTCTTACAAGCTCTACAAGTTCGCGATTTGCATTTTCTACAAACTTATGGTCTTCGTCGTAAACAAAACTGATTCCGCCCGTCATACCTGCACCAAAGTTAATTCCAGTACGCCCTAAAATAACTACGACACCACCGGTCATATACTCGCAAGCATTATCGCCTGTTCCTTCTACGACAGCTAGCGCGCCTGAATTTCTAACTGCAAATCTCTCTCCGACTTTACCTGAGATGTAGAGTTTACCGCCCGTTGCGCCGTATAGACAAGTATTTCCGCCTGCAGCGTATGCCTCACCGTCATTTTTAGAAGTAATTACTATTTTACCGCCGTGCATACCTTTGCCGATATAGTCATTTGCTACGCCTTTTAAGCGAATAGAGATACCGTTTATCAAAAATGCGCCCAGTGCTTGACCTGAGATACCTGTAAGATTTATTCTTATTGTATCGGAAGGCAGACCTTTATTTCCGTAATATTCAGCTATTTCACCGCTTATAAGAGCACCAAAACTTCTGTTTACATTTGTAATTTCTCTATTTACTATAGCGGGATGCTTTGGATTTTTAATAGAGCTCATAACCTCTTTTAATATCTCTTTTTCGTAAGCATTGTCATCAAATGGATGATTGTGCTTTTGCCCACATGTATTAACCCCATCTTCTTGATGCAGAAGTGCACTAAAGTCAAATTTTTGTGCAAACTCATTATCTACAACTTTTAGTATATCGCTTCTACCTATCATATCTTGCATTGTTTTAAATCCAAGTTCAGCCATAATAGAGCGGACATCTTCTGCTAAGAGAGTAAAGTAATTTATCAGTTGGTGAACATGTCCTTTAAAAAATTCTTGTCTGAGTTTTTCATTTTGCGTAGCAATTCCTACGGTACACTTGTTAACATGGCAAATTCTAAGCATTTTACACCCTACAATTGTAAGCACACCCGTTCCAAATGCATAGCTCTCAGCCCCTAGTAGAGCGGCTTTGACAACATCAAGACCTGTTTTTAGCCCTCCATCGGTTTGAACTTCTACTAGACCTCTAAGGTTGTTTGCTTTAAGTGCGTTGTGCGCTTCGCTAAGTCCAAGCTCCCAAGGATTTCCTGCAAATTTTATAGAGGTAAGAGGTGCAGCACCAGTTCCGCCGTCTCCGCCTGAAATGATAATCTTATCTGCATATGCTTTTGCAACGCCTGCCGCAATTGTTCCAACACCTAGAGTTGAAACAAGTTTTACCGCAACTCTTGCATTTGGGTTTACCTGTTTTACATCAAAAATCAACTGCGCCAAATCTTCAATCGAGTAGATATCGTGATGTGGCGGAGGCGAAATAAGCGTGACACCCGGAACGGTATAACGCAATTTACCTATAAGAGGAGATACTTTATGCCCCGGTAATTGCCCGCCTTCACCCGGTTTTGCGCCTTGAGCTATTTTTATCTGTATCTCTTCTGCACTTCTTAGGTATGCAGGAGTAACGCCAAAACGCCCAGATGCAACTTGTTTGATTTTTGAGTTTCGCTCGGTTCCGAAGCGCTCATCATCTTCTCCGCCCTCTCCGGAGTTTGATTGACCTCCGAGCATATTCATAGCTATTGCTATGGTTTCATGAGCTTCAGGAGAGATAGAACCAAGACTCATTGCGGCAGACGCAAATCTCTTAAATATCGCCTCTTTTGGTTCTACTTCTGAGATATCTATAGGTTTTCTATCTGATTTGATTTCTAAAAAGTCGCGAATAAATTTAAGCCCTCTTTTGTTTACAAGTTCTCTTAATCTATCGTAGTCTTTCTTGTTTCCGCTCTCTGCAGTCGCATGGATTGCTTGAATAACTGCAGGTCCGAAATCATGATGCTCCTGCTCATTGTAAAACTTATAGTATCCGCCTATATTTAACGGGAAAATTCTATTAAACCCGCTTGAGTCAAATGCTTGTGTATGATACTCTAAAAGCTTAGCGTCTATATCTTCATAAGCAAGTCCGTGAAGAGCAGAACTTGACATCTCAAAACATTCGTTTACTATCTCTTTACTTAGCCCCATAACATCAAAGAGTCCTGCATTTCTGTATGATGCAATGGTAGAAATACCCATTTTTGACATAATTTTCAAAATTCCTGCATTAAGTGCGCCGTGTACCGCTTTTAGTGCAACATTGCACTCAATTGTAATTGCATTGGATCTTTTGGTGTGGTCTATTACTGTTTCTGCCAAAAGTTTCGGATGAATCGCATTTGCACCGTAACCTATAAGTACGGCTGCACTATGGGGATCATGCACCTCTGAACTTACTGCGACAATTGAAGCCAAATGGCGAACTTTTGCTTTTAAGAGCGCTATATTTAGACGCCCGATAGCCATCGCCATAGGTATAACTCTCTTGCTTTTGCTAAATTCATAGTCATCTAAGATAATAATTCTAGTGCCCTCATTTTTTACCGAGCCTACTATATCTTCAACCAACGCATCAAGCGACTTTTTAAGGTCTTTTTCATATGCGGTAGAAAATGTTTTATTTCTGTAAAAATCTTGGTAGCTAGGCGATTTTTTATCTCCGAAGGATTTTAAAATCGAGAGCTTTTCACTTGTAATAATCGGCGAAATAGACTTTAGTCTATGCGCATGAAAAGGCACTTCGTCAAGTATATTGTGAATCTCTCCAAAGCCTGTATTTAAGCTCATTACGACCTTTTCTCTTATAGGGTCTATCGGAGGATTTGTAACTTGTGCAAACTTTTGCTTAAAGAAGTCGCTAAACGCTCTTTGTTTTTGTGAAAAACAAGCAAGAGGAGTATCATCACCCATAGAGCCTACTGCCTCTTTGCCCTCTAAAATCATCGGCTCAATTACTTGTTCAATTACTTCATGTGTTACATTAAAGTATCTTTGTCTAGCAATTAGCTCCTCTTTTGAGTATTCAGGAGTTGACATATATTGATCTACTACATGCTCTTGAAGATAGATCATATGTTCGTTGAGCCATTTCATATATGGATTTGAGCTTTTTAAATAGTCGTTAATCTCGTTATTTTTAAAGATTTTCCCAAATTTAAGGTCAAGCCCTATCATTTCTCCTGATTGCAGACGACCTCTTTCTTTGATATCTTCTTCATTTATATCAATAACGCCATATTCGCTTGCAATAAGAAGCACGCCGTCTTTTGTTATGATATATTTTGAAGGTCTAAGACCGTTTCTATCGAGTACACAGCCTACATAACGCCCGTCTGTTACAGAAAATGCTGCCGGTCCGTCCCATGCTTCAAATACCGTTGAATGATACTCGTAAAATGCACGGAGTTCAGGATCCATATGAGGTGCATTTTGCCAAGCCCCTGGGATAACTGCTCTTACGGCTTTAAAAAAGTCCATTCCGTTTACAAGCAAAAATTCAAAAAAGTTATCTGCGCTTGCGCTGTCTGAAGATTTTAGCTGAAGTATAGGAAGTATTCTTTGAATCTCTTCATCGCTAAAGACTTCACTTTTAATCGATTCTGATTTTATAGCTACATTAAAACGATTTCCCTCTACCGAGTTAATCTCTCCGTTGTGTGCAACTGCACGAAAAGGTTGCGCAAGTCTCCACTCTGGAAGAGTATTTGTTGAAAATCTTTGATGAAACAGAGAAAAAGAGATTTTAAAACTCTCATCCTGCAAATCTATGTAAAACTCTTTAATATGAGTAGGCATAACAAGCCCTTTATACGAAAGAACCTTTGAACTCATAGAAGCAATATAGAAATCTCTATCATTTACTAGCTTATGTTCGCTCTCTTTTCTAGATAAATAAAGCAGTGCATCAAATCTATTGGTAGCCATAATAGAGTTTGGAACGATAAATAGCTGAACGATTTTTGGAAGTTTTGCTAAAGCCTGCTCTCCGAGTGCATTTGTGTCAACCGGAACAGTTCTGCGATATACGACTTTTAAATCATTGTTTTCGCAAATTTCTTCAACCGTATCAAGGCATGAGAGCTCTTTTGTAAAAACAGAGGCTACCGCAAAGAGTTTTGGCAGCTCTATATTCTCTTTTGCAGCTTCTTTGCGAAGAAACTCTTCAGGAAAAGACAAAAGAAGCCCGCTTCCATCGCCTGTCTTCCCATCGGCAGCAACCGCACCGCGGTGCATCATTCTCTCTAATGCAGTGATTGCATCGTTTAGAATTTTATGAGATGCTATATTGTTGATATTGGCAATAAGTCCAAAACCGCAGTTGTCTTTAAATGATCTAAGTAAATCGTGATGTTCAACCATTTTCGCTCCTAAGTTTTACAAAATTATCTAATTTTTTTAGAAATTTAATCTCTTTTTAAAGAAACTTATTCTATTTAGAGATAAGAGCTGCATTATACTATTTAAAGGTTTAAAAATTTATAATATCCGTAATAATTTATTTTAAAATTTAAAAAATGCGTAAAAAAGAAGCGGAGAATGCAAGGATTTGTTTTAAATCTTAATAGAGTAAAAGATGAAGATTTAATCGTAACAATAATATCAAGAGAAAACTTAGATACACTTTATAGATTTTACGGTGCAAGACATAGTGTTATCAATCTTGGATTTAAAATAGACTATGAAAAAGAGGTAAGCTCAAAATCAACCATCCATAGACTAAAAGATGTTATGCACATAGGCTATAAATGGATAAACGATCATAGGCTTCTTAGGCTCTGGCAAGATTTTGTTGCTCTTTTTTACAAACATCTAAAAGATACGCATGAAATAGATGCTTTTTATTTTGATTTATTAGAAGATGCTTCACTAAATTGGAATAAACAAAATCCAAAAAGAGTGGCATTGGAGTCATATGTCAAGCTTTTAGAACATGAGGGAAGACTTCATAGTCAATTAGAGTGTTTTTTTTGCTCAAAAAAAATAGATGAGGATATCTCTTTGCTTAGAGCATTTTTGCCTGCACACAAAGAGTGCTCTGCAACTTCAAGTATAAAGAAAGTGGCTTTTTATGAGCTTGTAGAAAACAAATCTACTCTTTTTTTGAGTGATGAAGAAGTAGATAAGCTCTGGTATGTGCTGCTTGAGGGGTTGTAAAATCCCTTTTTTTACTTTTAATATACCTTCTCTAAAATCTCTTTTCGCTTCTCCCAATCACTCATATAAAGAGCTAAATAATCGTAAAACTCTTTAGAATGGTTTGGATAAATTAAATGAACCAGTTCATGAAAAACTACATATTCTATACATATTTTAGGCTTTTTGATAAGCTCAATATTTAGATTAATATATAATTTATGAGGGTTGCAGCTTCCCCATCTTGTTTTCATTTGCCTTATTTTAATATCTTTTATCTCTTGTTTTACGATTTTGTTAAACTCTTGCAAAATATTAAAAAAATGAAGCAATGCTTTTTCATAATACCATTCATACACTAAGTTTTGCTTTTTTGTTTTATCGTTTTTGTTTTTTACATAAATCTCTAAATAACCTCTTTGAAGCTTAACGCCTTCTTTTTTTGATTCAATTACTTTAAGCCTGTAACTTCGCCCTAAATATTTAAAATCCTCGCCACTTACATACTCTTTCTCATTAACCTGAAATGATGCAAAAAACTCTTTCTTTTTTTCTATCCACTTGGCTCTTTTTTTCACTATAAATTCTATATGCTCATCACTTGTAACTTTTGGAGCACTTATGCTTACTTCGCCGTTTGGCTTGACTTTTAGAGTAATATTTTTGACATCTTTTTTAGTGATTTGAATGTTTTCAAGCATAAAAACTTATCCCAATGCCTCTAATGGTCTGATAAATCTTCTCTTTGTTATCAATTCTAATATCGTATTCATCTTCTATGTCCCAAAGAACATCTTCCATAGCACTGGTAATTTCATTTTCGACATCTTTATTTTTATGCCATTCAGGTTTCTTTGAAGCTTCTTTATAAATCTCATCAAATTTTAGAGTCAAGCTTTTGACTATTATCTCAAAATCCACCACTTCTAAACTACCTAAAATATCACTCAAATTGTCATAAATGGCAAGTAGAGTTTTTTTGTTTTCAAACTCTTTTGGATATTTGTCCGGATTGGGTTTTGCTATACCAGTAATAAGATCTTTTAATTGTTTTGCTTTAGCTAGTTTTTCCTCTTCACTAAGTCTTTTAGCTTTGTATTCATTGATTACATCTTCAATTTGCTGGGCAATTGATTTGTAAAATGCTGGATTTGATTCCATTTTTTCTTTTACAACGGCACTTACAGCGCTTAAAATTGTGTCAGCTTTAGCACTTTTACCCTCAACTCTTTGAACCTCTTCTTCAAACTCTGTTTCAAAGATATTTACAAGACGAGTAAGCTCATTGACCTCTTTTGCACTTACAAAAGTATCAAGAAGTTTTTGCATCTGCTCTTCATATTTTCCAAAGTCACAAGTTTCATGGTATCTAAGCTGTACCACTTTTCTAAGTTCATTGTAAAATTTGATTTTCTTTTTATAAAGTTTGATTTCATTTTCGCTCAAAATATCATCAATTTTTTCACTTGAAAGAGCCAATTTAAAAGCACATGCAAAGTGTGATAGCCACTCTTTAAAATCATCTCTTTTTTGAATATCAGCTAGAACCACAA
>JAUPKZ010000079.1 GCA_030837195.1 Campylobacterota bacterium | reverse complement strand
AACACTTCAACTTAATAACCGTGGAATGTTTGATGCCAAAGACATAGAGCGAGTTTTTGAGGGGCAAGGGCGTAAAACTGCTGAAATAGTTAAGGATATAGTAGGGCATAGTATCGACCGCCAAGGTGTAATTATCTTTGGTGCTACTATCCAACACGCCAAAGAGATTATGGAATCTTTACCGATAGAAAATAGTGCTTTAATAACTGGCTTAACTCCGAAAAAAGAGCGTGAAAATATTTTAAAAAAGTTCCAAAATAAAAAGATAAAGTATCTTGTAAATGTAGCCGTTTTGACAACTGGATTTGATGCAGTGCATATAGATGTAGTAGCACTTATGAGAGCCACAGAGAGTGCCGGATTAATGCAGCAAATTATCGGAAGAGGCTTACGCTTAGATGATGGCAAAGATGATTGTTTAGTGCTTGATTATGCAGAAAATATCGACCGACACACCCCCGACGGAGATTTATTCTCGCCTCAAATTAAAGTTAAAACCAAAAAAGAGGGTGGAGAAACTTTGGATGTGGTTTGCCCGACTTGCAACACTATCAATGAGTTTAAGTGCCGAGAAAACAAAGACGGTTATAAGATAGATGAAGAGGGCTATTTTACAGACCTTTTAAACAAAAGAATAACAACTGAACACGGCGAAGTACCTGCACATTATGGAAGACGCTGTCAAGCTCTTATATCTACACCTGTAAGCCCAAGTGGTATTCAATGCGGACAAAGATGGAACGCTAAAGAGTGTGAGCACTGTAACGCCGAAAATGACATAGCGGCGAGATATTGCACTACATGTAAAAAAGAGCTAGTTGACCCAAACGAGAAACTAAAAATAGCGTTCAAGGCACTCAAAAAAGACCCTTATCAAAAACAGATTGATGAGGTTTTGGATATGGCAGTGGTTGACACTTTAAGTCAAGCTGGCAATCCATGCTTACGAGTTAAATTTGTAACACCCTATAGAAGTTTTGAAATTTGGCTACAAAAAGAGGCAAAAAATGAAAGAGCATATAGAGACTATCAAATGTTTATAAATATGCCTTCTATTTCATCTGTAACATATAACAAAGAGCAGAGCGGTTTTTACAGAGTTTTAAATTATAACGAGGCGGTACAAAGTGAGCCAAAGTGAATCAGAGCATTTAGAGCAGGTAACATTTGTGAATTGGTTTAGAGATAATTATCCCGACTTCATAATCTTTGCAATAGCAAACGGAGAGTTTAGACACATTAAAGTAGCAGAGCGACTCAAAGCTGAGGGGGTGCTAAGTGGAGTTCCAGACCTATGTTGCTTATTCCCAAACTCTAAAACAGTTTGGATAGAAATGAAAAAAACAAAGGGTAGCCGAACAAGCCCAGAACAAAAAGAGCTACATGAAAAAATGATAAATTTAGGACACAAAGTTCATATATGCAAAGGATATGAAGAAGCCATAAAAGTTATTGATAATTTAAGCATAGTTTAATAATAAATTATATACAATTATACTTATAAGAGAGGTTAAGCCCTCTCTTTAGGCGAGAGCCTTGAACGAAAGTTCTAAATGTCTGCCACGTGTGTGATGCAGAATATGGGGTAGCCACCAGATAGCTTTTAACTTTTTAATGTAGCATATTTTAAAACTCAGTTTCGAGCGGATATGTTACACAAAGAAGTTAAACATCAACACGCCAACCTTGCATACAACGGTGCGTTGATTCTATATAAAACTTTAACAAAAAGGATTAAAATGAGAAAAGTGAAAGTTTCAATGGCTCTATATTTGTTTTTAATATCAATAGTTATAACAAGTGCCGTCGCTTGGGTAACTCATGTTGTTTACTGTATCCAAAATCAAGAGTATCTGTTTCTTATTGCGGGTGCTTTAGTTGCCCCTGTCGGAGCAATACATGGCTTTGGACTATGGTTTGGTTTTTGGTAAAAAAATAGTCAGGATATTTTCTTGACTATTTAACTTTCAACAAAGCACATACACTAAGATGCGATTATGGTGTGCTTTTAGAGAGTTTAGTTGCCGAAAGGCTAACCGCAGGGTTTTATTAAAATTTACCACACTATATTCTAATCTCCTTCTAGTATAGTGTGTTGAGTTTTAAACTTAAAAAAGGATGAAAAATGAAGATAAACAAAAGATGCGAGCTTTGTAAGTGGGCGATTATCCCAGAGCTTGAAGACGGGAGTGATTTAGATTTAGATGCTTCTCTTAGATGCACGAACCCATTGAATAATCATAGCCGAAACATAAACAGCCAAAGTGGACGACCGTACATGTTAAAAATGTTCCAAAGCTTCGAAGTAGATGATAATGACTTATGTGGTGCTTTTGACATTTCGGAGCAGATGATGGACGATATAAAGAATGGGTGTATAAGATGAGAACATGCACATACTGCAAACAAACCAAAGAATTAAACAATTTTGCAATATCGTCTTTTTTTGATATGCCTATAAGAATTTCAAGTAGGTGTAAAAAGTGCTTGAATGAGATTGCTAGAAAAAAAAGAGCTTTAAATAAAAAAAAGGATGAAAAATGAAACTAACTAAAGAAACTCTAAAACTTATCAAAGCCATAGTTGCTATTAAGCCAGATATAACAGTTGGAGAGTTTGCGAGGATAGTAAAATGACAGATGAGTTGAGAGAAGAGAAGTTGTACGAAATGAAAAATGACTATCGCTATGAGTTGGCTATGAGAAGAGATTTAGAAGTTTTTACTAAGCATATGATAGACACATATAGAGAGTATTTTAAAGATTTGCAAACAGAATGTAATAATTACGATTGGGATTTTGACTTGATTGTGGATTCGATAAAGGAGAGTTTATAAAATGTTTAGTAATGCAAAAATAGGTGACAGAGTGTGGGACAACTGGGAACTAGCAGATAAGGAAATAAAATGAAAACAACAACATTAACTAACGAAGAGTTTATTACTCGTAGTATGGCAGGGGAAGTATTTATTCTCAATGGAGATAAGTTTTACTATGATATCACCAAATATAATCCATTTAGATGTAATACTTGTGCACTAGACATACTTTGGCAAACATTTAATGGCAAAACAATCTTTGAAATAGAAGAGCCAAAACCAACTATGGAGCGTAGATGGAAGTGGAGAAGAGATTCATTCGGATATACAGTGGAATCTGGGAGTTATATGTCAGATATATTTGTAGGCAATAATAACTACAGCGTAGAGGGTTGGTACAAAGTAGAAGACCTATATATCGATGTGGAGATTAAATAATGGGTAATGATATTATTCAAGTAATACTAATATGTACAGGTGTTTGTGTATTTGCTTATATAGTTTTAATAGCACATCTATACTACTTGGAAAATATGTTAGATGAGGAGGCAGAATGACTCTATGTACAATAAGCGACTATAAATATGGGGTAAACAATACTATTAACTATAACATAGAAAAATGGGCAGCTTGGTTTATGTGCTGGATAGAGGAGAAAGAATGAGTGATAAATTTAGAATCACAATAAGCATTATCTTATTGCTTTTAGCCCTTCTGCTTAGCGTAGGATGCTCCGACAAGAGAGTAGTGACTGAGTGCAGAAACAATAAAGTTGTATCGGTGATTTATAAATCAAAGGTATTTACAAATCATATGTATACTGATACAGTATATCCTATCAGAAATATGAAATGCGAGGATTTGAAGTGAAGCTATTAACGATTAATGATTTTTGCTACAAATACCAAATCTCAGAAGAGCAATTGAGAACTTATTATTACAGAAACAAAAAAGCTTTTGCTAGAAAAAATAAAGTGCTTATGGTAAATGAAACATTTTTTGTACGCCGTAAAAACTTTCAAGTAAAGATTTGGAATGAAGCTTTTGCACTGTACTATTTTCTCAAAAAAAAGATGGATAACTCAGACATATCTCAACTGCTCACATTGATAGAGGTCGGCAAAGTTATAAAAAATAAAGCTGATATCTGGAACGCATACTTGACAAAACAAGTCTTTAAAAGCTTAGATAGTGAGGTTATATTCTATGAAATAGGCGTACCACTTTGGAAGTTTTGGCGTATGGCTAAGTGGGCGGTGCATATGATGTTCAGAAAATGCGGAGTGCCTAGAAATAAAAGAAATTTAGAAAGGGTATGGAATGACTAAATATTTGCAAAATAAAATAGACAATATTGGCACAATGGGAGCAATGGAGCTTGTGGCATTTAAGAAGCAAGTAATACTTAGCGCATTAGAGCCTATACAGATATTTGACTTAGTAAATCAAATAGAGAATAGACTTGTAACGCTTGATTTAGCTAATGCTTTAGCCGTGTATGATGACACGGTAGAGGTAGAGTCTTGATTTAAGTCAAGGAAATAATTTTAAAAGTATGTAACAATACTGAATATAAATAAAAGGATGAGAAAAATGCAATTAAAAAGATGGGATACGAACGAAGCAATATTCGAGATGGACTGTGATTGTTGGGGAGATTTACTAAAGGGTGCTTTAAAGGCTAAGATAAATTTTTATAGAGCAGATTTTAACAAAGCAGATTTTTCTGGTTATGACTTTAGAGATAGCAACTTTGCAGATAGTGACTTTAGAGATAGTGACTTTAGATATAGCAATTTTAAAGATAGTGATTTTACAAATAGCAATTTTAGAGGTAGCAATTTTAGAGAGAGCAATTTTAGAGATAGCGACTTTAGTGGTAGTAACTTTAGAGGTAGTGATTTCAGTGATAGCGACTTTAGTGGTAGTAACTTTAGAGGTAGCAACTTTAGCGATAGCAACTTTAGTGATAGTAACTTTAGAGGTAGCGACTTTAGAAGGAGTGATTTTATAGGTAGCAACTTTAGTGGTAGCGATTTTACAGGCAGCAGACATCAATTTAAAATTGGAAATATGAGAGAGTGGAAGTCTATGCAATTAGACACATATATGATTGTTTTCAATAAGCAGATATTAGCAATCGGTTGTCAACAACATTCAATTGCTGATTGGAAAGCTTTTACAGATATTGAAATTTCAAAAATGGATTCAAAGGCTTTAGTATGGTGGAAAAAATGGAAAGACTTTATTTTTCAAGCGATAGAGCTGTCATACGCAAAGGAACAGAAATGAACTACACATACACTGAGCTTATTTTAAGCTTGTTAATAGCTTTTACAGTAGCAGGGGCTATTTATGTAGCATACAAAGACGATAAGGATTTCTTTTGAACTTCCATAGCCTTATATCGCAATTGAGCGACAGTGAAAAAAAAGAGTTGTTTGAGTTGATACAAAAGAGATATGCTATAGAGCCGTTAGTGCATCAAAGCCTAGCTGGGCTTATGATGCAACAAGATAAAGAGCTAAAAGAGCTTTTAATGACGCATAGACACGAAATACTAGATTTTATAGGAGATAAAAATGTTTAAAGTATTAGACCCGATATGCGAGCCAAAGCGTGCCACAAAACATAGCGCAGGCGTTGATTTGTTTGCAAGAGAAGATATAATTATTCAAGCAGGAGAGACCAAAATAGTGCCTCTTGGAGTAAAGATTGATGTGAATTATATAAGAGCTGATATGCTTTATAATGAATTTATGAGTTCTCACTATATAGCCCTCTTTATCCGCTCATCTTTAGCCGTCAAAGGCTTGATTATTCCAAATGGGCAGGGAGTTATAGATTTAGACTACCCAGAGGAGATAGGGTTGATTTTGCATAATCCAATAAAAACAAAAATGGTAAATCCTTACACTAGAGGCGGTTATACAGATGTTTATTTTAAGCGTGTAAACATAGCAAAAGGTGACAAAATAGCTCAGGCTATGCTAATGGAGCATAAATCGTACTTGATGAGATACGAGAGTGATGTTGTTCGTGCTGGTGGATTTGGCTCAAGCGGAGAGAAGAGATGACGAGAGAAGATGCATGCGACCTTATCGCAAACCACGAAAAACAAATGTTCAACATCACCTACCCAACATGTGCGGGGACTGAGGTTATTGACAAAATCTATGATGACTTTGAGAACCAAAAATGCTCAAACTGTAAACACTGCGACCTCGCAAAAGAGGGTTTGACCCACTGTTCTTATTTTGAACAGTATATGCCTATTGAGATAGGCAAGTGCGATATGTGGAAGGGTAAAGATGAAAACTGATTACACATACTGACTCGTTAAACTGTTCAGTTGTATAAAAGTTGACAGTGGGAAAGACTACATACCGCTCAATATTAAAAGGAAAATAAATGAACCTGACACAACTCTCTAAATATTTTAACAGGTGTGATAGTTATCTATCTACTATTAAAAATATAGACAAAGAAAAATTTGATTTTATTATGAGTTTTGACTCCGACGCTAAAAAGTCAGTAGTCAAATATTTTGAGTTTGTAGGTAATCTTATAAACAACCTACAAAAAGAAATCTACGAGAATAGAGAGCTTTTTAGAAACATACTCCCGAAAGTTGGCTATAAGTATTCAAAAACTCACAAAACTTTATCAGGATTTGAGCGGAGTTTATTCTCTATAAGAATGGACTTTTTAGGAGTTCGATATAAACTACTACAAAGATATATAGAAATTGA
>JAUPKZ010000024.1 GCA_030837195.1 Campylobacterota bacterium | reverse complement strand
ACCATCTCTAATCGTAGGTGGTTCAAAAATAATCTCCTCACCACTTTCTTCGTCTATGATTGGTGTATCATCATTTTCTTCTTCTAGCTCAGGAAGTGGTTCATCTTCTTTTATCTCTTTTATTCGAACAGCTTCACCATCAAAATCAGGATCAGCAAATTTATCTGTAACATTTCTAAAATCCATAATTGTAAAAAATGTTTTACCGTACTCTTCGTTTATTCTTGTACCTCGTCCGATGATTTGCTTAAACTCTGTCATAGAATTTATATTACTATCAAGTACTACGAGTTTACAAGTTTGGGCATCAACACCAGTAGTCATTAGTTTTGAGGTAGTGGCGATTACGGGGTATCTCTCTTGTGGGTTTATGAAGTTGTCAAGTTCTCTTTTACCTTCATCATTATCACCTGTTATTTGCATTACATATTTTGGATTTTGTGCCATCAAGTCGCTATTTAAATTCGCTAAAGCACTTCTCATCCTGCTTGCATGGTCAATGTCAGTACAAAATACTATCGTTTTGTCAAATCTATCATGTTTTTTTAAAAACTCTGTGACTTTTGATGCAACAGCTTGGGTTCGCTCATCTATAACTAAATTTTTATCAAAATCTTTTCTGTTATAGATTCTCTTATCTACATCGTTGCCATCTTTATCTTTTTTACCAGCTTCAGGTTCGTAGCCTTCTAAATCTACATTTAGACCAACTCTGATAACTTTATACGGAGCTAAAAACCCATCTTCTATACCTTCTTTGAGAGAATAGGTATAAACAGGTTCTCCAAAGTACTCGATATTTGAAACCTCTTTTGTCTCTTTTGGAGTTGCCGTAAGTCCAACATGAGTTGCACTTCCAAAATAATCAAGTATTTCTCTCCAAGCACTATCTTCAGCTGCACTTCCCCTATGAGCCTCATCTATCACTATCAAATCAAAAAAATCAGGACTAAATTCTCTATAAGCATCTTTATCTTCATCATAGTTTGTAAGTCCTTGATAAAGAGCCAAATATATTTCATACGATTTATCGATTTGCTTTTTTTTGATAACGGTCATTTTATCTTTGAAATGTCTAAAATCACCTCGTTTTGTCTGGTCAATAAGAGCATTTCTATCTGCTAAAAATAGTATTCTCTTTTTTGCACCACTTTTCCAAAGTCTATGGATGATTTGAAATGCAGTGTAAGTCTTACCTGTACCCGTTGCCATCACAAGTAAAACTCTTTTTTGACCTTTTGCAATAGCTTCTACAGTTCTATTGATAGCTATTTGTTGATAATATCTTGGATTTCTACTTGTTCCATCAAAAAAGTAATCTTGAGATACTACTTTTTCTTCATCTACAGTTGTGATACCTTTGTATTTCTTATATCGTTGCCAAAGTTCATCTGGAGTTGGAAAGCTCTCAAGTGATATTTCTCGCTCTATTGTACCATTTGAGAGTGTTTTGTCATGTTCATAAAAACCATCACCATTACTACTAAACACTACTGGAATATCTAAAATTCTTGCATAATCGATACCTTGCTGAATTCCATCTTGAAGTTTATGATTGTTGTCTTTTGCTTCGATAATAGCTACAGCAATATTTGGTTTATAGTAAAGAATATAATCAGCTCTTTTACCTTCACCTCTTTTAGTAAGATTTCCTTTTACATAGATTTTCCCATCAGTAAAGGAGACTTCTTCTCTGATTTGAGTTTCAATGTTCCAACCAGCATATGAGAGGGCTGGGGTGATATATTTGGTACAAATATCTCTTTCTGAGAGTTCTTTTTTTGACATACTATAAACCTAAAATATTATTATCTTTTATATTATCATATATTGTATAAAAAAACTTATTTTAAAACTTAGAAACAATAGTCTTTTTATAGACGGTATATGTAGTGCCAAGCCAAAGGATAGGAAGTAGGGCAATAGCAAAGTATGAAGCTACTATTTGAACGCCTACCGCTAAAGCATAATAAATAACAATACCCAAAAACATAAATAGATATATTTTTGCCTTCTGATGTCTTGCGTGAACAATACCTATGCTTAAGACCAAAAATAAGCTAAGAAGCGGAAAAAGGCTAAATAAAACATTTACGGTAAACATCTTTTTTTTCTTTTTAGAGTCTTTTTCAAACCAGTATTCAAGCGGAGTTTGATACTTCTCTAAGTCAGTTTTCATCGTGTCATTTATATACATAGTATTAAAATTTATTTGAGAAAATTTTTCTTTAGAGTATCCGTAGCCTTCACCGTTGCTTAGTTTTAGTCTTAGCACTCCGTTTTCATTTATGATTTCGGCTTTTTTTGCCTCTACAAATATCTCTTCATCTTGTTTTTTGTTAAAGAGTACGACATCTGAGTAGGTTTCATTTAGGTTGTCTTTGCCGATGTACAAAAGCCAATCTCCAAATTTATGACCGAATTCAGATGCTGAGAGATTGAATTTTGCTTCGCTTTTTTTGTGTGATATAAAGTTGCTAGATAGTGTTTTTGCGTGTGGAAAAAGCACGAAGAAATCGACTAGAAGGATAATAGATAAAAATAGAGCCGGTTTAAAAAGTGTTCTTAGTATAAATTTCGGTCGGATGCCAAGTGCAAATAGGACAATAATTTCATTATCGTTTGATAGTTTAAAGAGTGTAAGCGTAATGGCTATAAAAAAAGAGATAGGCAGAGTGTAGAAAAGAAGTTCGGGAAGCATAAATAAAAATAGTTTTGCCATCTCTAAAATGCTTAACTGGATAACCGCAGTAACCGTTGCAAGTTTTATGAGAAATACTATTGAAGCAATTGCAAAAAGCGGTAAAAAAATAGATAAAAAAAGTAGAGATAAAGACTCTCTAATATATTTTTTTAAAATATGCATCAGTAGTTTGCCTCAATGTATCTTAAAATAGGAGAGTCAAAAATATAGACTATAAGTGTTGCAAGTGCCAAAAACGGCACAAACGGTACTCTTTGCTCCTCTTGTGTTCTTTTTAAGAGCATTAGCATAACGGGAAGTGCTAAAAGTGCAGATAAAAAGATGGCAACAAGCGTGAGTTTTACGCCAAGAAGCGCTCCCATCGTAGCAGCCACCATAATATCGCCTTCGCCCATTGCTTCTATAAAAGGGTAAATATGGTAGTTTTTACTCCAAGAGGCAGCATATTTTTTTGCTTCTCTACGCACCCTTGATGTTAAAACATAAGATAGGGCAAATCTAAGAAGGGTAAAACCTCCCGCAAAAAGAAGAGCGTTTTGAAAATTGTTTAAAACACCGCTAAAGCTCCAAGCCCCAAAAATTGCAAAAAGCATAGCTAAAAGGTTTAGCGAGTCAGGAACCATTTTGTAACGAAAGTCAATCATTGAGAGCGCAAGAAGCATCAAAAAACTAAGCCCTACAAAAAGAGTGCTTATGCTTAAAGAGAGTTTTGCCGCCAATATGAGAAAAACAGTGCCTGATAGCAGCTCAATAAGCGGATATTGCGGCGATATGGCAGAGTGACAAAACGCACACTTGCCTCTAAGAAAAAGCCAAGATAAGATAGGTATATTGTGCCAAGGTTTTAAAGGAGTTTGGCATTTTGGGCAGTGTGAAGGTACAAATACGACGCTCTCATCTTTTGGAAGTCGCAATATAACGACATTTAAAAATGAACCGATAACGGCTCCTAAGATAAAAGCAATTGTCATTTCCACTATTTTAGCCCTCCAAATCTTCGCTCTATCTTTTTAAAATTCTTTAATATTTTTTCCAACTCTTGAGCGGTGAAGTCGGGCCAAAGAGTGTCAACAAAGAAGAGTTCGGCATAAGCAGCTTGCCATAGCAAAAAATTTGAGAGTCTGTGATCTCCTCCCGTGCGTATAAGCAAGTCAACATCGGTTTTGCAGTCAAGCGCATCTCTAAGAGAGTCTTGCGTTATCTCGCCTTGAGTCTTTTTTAGAGTGTTTATGGCTCTTACTATCTCATCTCTAGCACCGTAGTTAAGTGCTATGGACTGTACCAAACCATCACAATGGGCAGTTTTTTGCTTTACCCCTTCTATGGTTTTTTGAAGCGATTTTGAAAACGCCTTTATGTCTCCTATGGGTTCAAAACGGATATTGTTTTGTAAATAAGTCTGAAGTTCGCTCTCTAAATACTTTTGCAAAAGTTTCATAAGATACTCGACCTCAAGTCTTGGTCTTTTCCAATTTTCTGTTGAAAAGGCATAGAGTGTAAGGCGCTCTATGCTCTGGTTTTGAGCACAGTATTTTGTTATCTCCTTTACGACTTTTGCGCCTGCTTCATGGCCGTAAGTTCTTTTTTTGCCGTGCTTTTCCGCCCAACGACCGTTTCCGTCCATTATAATGGCAATATGTTTTGCTTCGTTCATATACTTATGTCCAGCAAAGAGCTCTCTTTTGGCACAAAAAGAGGTTCTATATTATCAAGCAGTGATATTTTTACATCATAAGATATGCCATTCATATTTTCTTCCAAAAATTGTTTTGTTTTCTCAAACGCTACGCTTAGTTCAATTATAACTTCACTCTCGCTAAGGGCAACTATTCCGGAGATGGGTCCTAAAATCTCAAGTGCCGCATAAAAGTCAAGAACTACTTTTTTTGTTTTCTTATTGTACCTTTTTTTAAATTGCAAAATAGAAAAGATACCGCTATAGTTTAATGCAATTGTAGCAACTTGATGATGTAATGATAATAAAAGTGCGGAGATATTTGAAAACTCATCTTTTGAGGTTGCATTTGAGAGCTGTTCTAAAAGAGAGTGTTTATAGTTGTTTAACCCCTCTTTGCTTACAAGGAGCGTTTGTATATCTTTTGGTGAGTAGTATGTCGCAAAAGGCGCTAGATTTTTCAATAATACAGGCTGTTTTACAAGTGATGAGAGTTGCGGTGTTGCAGCTTTTTGTTGCGACAAATTTGCCCAGTATTTTGCTCCTTCTTGTAAAACTTTATCACTTTTGGCATTAAGTGTTTTTCCATCAAGCAAAAGTGTATAGTTTGCATCTCCAAGCGACTTTAAAACTTCGATATTGACGAGTTTTATAAGAGCTTTTGCCTCATTTGGATTTGAGGATAGGAGTTTTGATAGTAAATCTAGCGCAGATATATTCATATATTAACTATTTTGAAGAGTTTTTGAGTATTCAAGTATCTCAAAAGCAACGCTTAATTTGTCCGTATTTGCAATAGTGTTGTTTGTAGTTGAAGTTATAAACTCTACCTCGTTTGTGTCACTTCCAAAGCTAGATGAGTCTTTTAAAATATTTAGACATACTGCATCGACTCCTTTGTTGTGTAGAAGTTTAGTGGCATTTAAGAGAGCGTTTTTTTCATCCATTTCAGCTTTAAAGCCTACTGTAGTGATGCCCTCTTTATTGATACTACTTAATATATCTATATTTTCTTTAAGTTTAAGGTTCCACTCGCTTCCCAACATCTCTTTTTTGAGCTTTCCTTTTTGTGGAAATTCTACTACATAGTCACTTACTGCCGCTGCCATAAAAAGGTAAGGCTTTTTTTGTATAAGGTGGATTTGTTCATCGCGCATAAGCGTCGCTTTTGAGAGTTTGCCTTTTTTTGCTATGCGTATGGAGTCTGTAAGGTACTCATACATCTCTTTTGTATCGGTTACATTTATAGTGTAGAGTTCCTCGGGAAGGTTGGTGTCAAACCTTGTCGCTATAAGATTTACATCCGCTCCCCTGCAATAGAGTGCGGCTGCAAGAGCCGAAGCCATTTTACCGCTTGAGTAGTTTGATATATAGCGAACATCGTCAATTTTCTCTATTGTTCCGCCGCCCGTTACTATAACTCTTCTATCCATCCAAAACTCATCTCTAAGCAGTGCTTTTGCGCAGTGCCAAAATATCTCTTGAGGTTCTGCCATAGCCCCTTTGCCTACACTTTTACATGCTAGTTCTTTTACTTGAGTGTCTATTATTTCATAGTTTGCGATAGAGAGCATTTTTAGGTTTGCTTTTGTGATAGGGTTTTCCATCATATTTGTATTTGCGGACGGAGCTATGATTTTTAAGTGCGGGTAGGCAAGTGCGCTTTGCAATAATATATTGTCTGCTACGGCATTTGCGAGTTTTGCGATGGTGTTTGCAGTTGCCGGAGCAATAAGAAGCAAATCAGCCCATTCCCCTATGCCTATGTGATTGTGTTTTGATGCCCAACACTCATTTGTGTCATCTAAGACTTTATTGCCCGAGAGTGTTTCAAAGGAGAGAGGCGTAACAAATTTTTTTGCAGCTTCGCTCATAATGACTTTTACCTCCGCTCCGGCTTTTACTAGAAGTCTTATAAGTTCAAGTGATTTGTAAATCGCAATAGAACCCGTTATGCCTATGGCTATTTTTTTATTTTTTAGTAAATCTGACGGAATAAGCATATTTAAACTATTGCCTCTTTTTTTAAAATATTTTAACATAAAAGAGTTTATTATAAAGAAAAATTGTTTATAATCTTTCTTATAGCGATGTATGGGAGCAAAAATATGAATATCGGTGTTGTCAAAGAGATCAAAACAGATGAGTTTCGGGTAGGTCTTACTCCTTCAAATGTTGAAGTTTTAGTACAAAACGCTCATAAAGTGTTTGTTCAAAGCAGTGCAGGCGATGGCAGCGGTTTTAGCGATGCAGCTTATAAAAAAGCGGGAGCTATGATTGTAGATAGTGCAAAAGATTTATATGATAGTGCTTCTTTGATTGTCAAAGTAAAAGAGCCGCAGCCAAGTGAATATGAGTATTTAAATGAGTCGCATACTCTTTTTTGCTATTTTCATCTTGTAGCGTTTGAAGAGTTGGCATCTGTGCTTGTTGAGAAAAAAGTATGCGCCATAGCTTATGAGACCGTTTCTTTAAAAAATGAACTGCCTCTTTTAAAGCCGATGAGTGAAATTGCAGGCAAAATGGCACCCATAGCAGCAGCATTTTACCTTAGCAGATTTAAAGGTGGTGAGGGTATCTTAATAGGCGGCGCAGTAGGTGTTAGGAGTGCGAATGTTTTAGTCATAGGTGCGGGTAATGCAGGTTATGGTGCCGCTAAAGTTGCTATGGGAATGGGTGCGGATGTAACGGTTATGAATCGTTCCACGCCTAAGCTTGAAAAACTGCAAGCTATTCTTCCCTTTGCAAAAACTGCTATCTATTCGCCGCAAACTCTTAGCGAATTGCTTCAAGAAGCCGATATCGTTATCGCAACCGTGCTTATACAAGGAGGTTCAAGCGCTCCTAAGCTTATATCTTCGGATATGTTAAAGTCAATGAAAAAAGGAAGTATTATAGTTGATGTGGCAATCGATCAGGGTGGAGTAAGCGTAGCTTCAAAGCCAACAACGCATAGAGAGCCTATTTTTACTTATGAGGGCGTTATTCATTATTGCGTTGCAAATATGCCCGGAGCCTATCCCAAAACTTCTACTTTAGCGCTTACAAATGCCACTATGCCTTATGTTTTAAAACTAGCAAATGAAGGTATAAAAAATGCCATAAAAAATGATGAAGCACTGTTGCTTGGAGTAAATGCACTAGGCGGCAATATAACAAATGCAGCAGTTGCGTCTGCATTGGGCTATGAGTATAAAAGCGCTAAAGAGCTTCTTAGAGAGATTTTATAGCAAGGCTTAAGTAGTTTTGGTTAAATTTACCTATCATTGAGTTATCTTTAACCATTAATCTAAGAGCATCAAAAGTCGATAGCTCTTTTCTATGAGGTCTTTTGCTCGTTAAAGCGTCAAATACATCGCAGATAGCCAAAATAGATGCAAATTTACCAATGTGGATTTTTTTTAGTTTATCAGGATAACCGCTGCCGTCATATCTCTCATGATGGTGCTTTAGGGCATCTATAATATGCTGATTAGTGATATTGTTTTTTTTAAGTATCTCTACACCGTAGGAGCAGTGCATATTTACTTCATAAAGCTCATCGGGAGTGAGGTAAGTGTCTTTTTGCAAAAGCTCATGCGATATATTTTTATACCCTATATCATGTAGCAGTGCCGCAAGTCCAAGATGTAAAATTTCTTCATCGCTTAAATCTATAAGAGTTCCGAGCTTAAGAGCATATATCATAACATGTAAGCAGTGGTTTGATATCTTATATCCGCTTGTGAAAAAAGGCATGACTGCTGATATAAATTTATCATTATAGTTAATGAGAAACAGTGCAGATTTTACGATTGTTTTTGCAGTTTCCAAATCTATTTTATCGGTAGTACTATCGTAAAAATTATTAAAAAGGCTCTCATTTATCTCATATAAAATTTTTACTATTTTTTTTGGGTTTTCTCTGTTTTGTCTGATTAGAAATCTTAAATTTTCACTGCTTATGGCTATTTTATTTTCTTTTTCTATGTATAGTTTTTCTTGCTTTAAAAGATTTGCATAAAGTTTTTGAGTTATAGTCGTTCCGGCTTCTATGATGATAACAAAATCATTCTCTTTTTTTATATATATATTAAAAATTACAAGATCACCTATCTTTAAGCCGGTTGCATCAAATAGTTCATACTCTTGATCTGATTCTATTTTTGTTTTTATTATCTTCATAAAAGGAATTGTATATAAATTCTACATAGCTAAAGTTTAATTTTGGTAAAATCTGTTTATTTAGTTAAGAAGGCAAAACTCTATGCAGATAATTGTAGATTCTTTGAGAAAGCAGGGGAAGCTTTATAAAAAAATGCAAGACATAGCTCCTAGCGAACTTGGGATCAGAAACAGGGTCAAAATTTATAAAGCGACAGATATAAACGGATATTTTTGGGCAATTTTTGCCATTAGCCAAAAAAGCAAACTTTTTATAAAAGATGTAAAAAAATTTGAAGAGATATATGCAAAACTTGCTCTTTTTTGTGATCACAACTTTAAATACAAAATTATTTTCATAGATGCGCCTATATGTTCAAAAGCTAAAGAAGCATTTATCTCTTTAGGCTGGAAGATAAAATAATGCTTCTTTGCGATATCGGCAATACTTCATACCATTTTCTTGACGGTAAAACGGAGTATAAAAAGTATGCAACTCTTTTTGACCCCTCATCTCTACATGAGAGAGTTTACTATATATGCGTCAATCCGCAATTAAAAAACAGATTAAGGGACTTAAAAAACTGGATAGACTTGTCGCTTTACACAGACTTCTCAAAATACTATAAAACTATCGGCGTAGATAGAGTAGCGGCATGCGAAGCCATAGAAGATGGGCTTATCATAGATGCAGGAAGTGCCATAACGGTTGATATAGTAAAAGATGGAGTATATGGCGGCGGTTTTATATATCCGGGAGTAAGAGCGATGAGTCAAGCATATAAAAATATATCGAGTGCGCTTGATTACTCATTTAATTTTGAGCTTGATTTGGATAAAATGCCAAAAAATTCGCAAGATGCCATAAGTTATGGGTATCTAAAGACGCTTTACAGCGAGGTTGTGTCACATAATATGAACATATATCTAACAGGCGGTTTTGCAAAAGAGTTCGCAAAAATATTTAAAGATGCAAAAGTGGATGAGATGCTCATTTTTAAGGGTATGCAAAAGATTATAAAAAAGGCTGATTTATGTTGACGGTAGCACTTCCAAAGGGTCGTATTGCAAAAGAGACTCTGGAGATATTTGAGAAAATTTTTGGCAGCAGTTTTGCTTTTGACGATAGAAAACTTATACTAGACACTCCAAAGTTTCGTTTTTTACTAGTTAGAAATCAAGATGTTGCAACATATGTCTATCATCAAGCCGCAGATATCGGGGTTGTAGGGCTTGACACGCTAGAAGAGCAGGGGCTTGATGTCATAAGGTTGCTTGATTTAAAACGAGGTGTGTGCAAAGTATCTATCGGTATGAAAAAAGGCGAAAAGCTTGACCTTGATAAACCAGAGATAAAAGTAGCAACAAAGATGGTAAACATAACAAAACGCTACTTTGAAGAGCGTGCCGTGTCGGTAGATATCATCAAGCTTTACGGCTCAATAGAGTTGGCACCTCTTATAGGTCTTGCCGATATGATAGTAGATGTGGTAGAGACGGGCGCTACAATGAAGCAAAACGGTTTAGAGGTTGTAGAAGACATCATGACATCATCAACTTACCTCATAGCAAATAAAAACAGCTATATAGAAAAAAAAGATGAAGTGCTTGATATCTACAATAAAATAAACAACATCATCAAATCAGAGCAAAAAGCATAATGACAAATTTAGATCTTTATGCAAAAGCCGAACATCTTCTTGGCATAGAAGAGGCAACTGAAGCGCTTTATGACTTGTACGGCTCAGAGCTTGAAGAGTATAAAATTAAAACACTTTTAGACATAGGTTGCGGTCGCGGCGGCTTTATGAAAAGAATGACAAGCGAGGGCATCATATGCAGAGGGATTGACCTAAGCTCTTTGATGGTAAATGAGTGCAGAGAGGCGGGACTTGATGCAGAGTGCGCGGATATAAGCAAAGTAGGCGGTACATATGATGCCGTTGTAGCTATCTTTGATGTGCTTAACTTTTTAAATGAAGACGAACTTTTAAAGTTTTTAGACTCCGTTTCTCAAAAACTAAACGATGAGGGTGTTTTTATAGCAGATATCAATACGCTATCGGGCTTTAGGGATGTTGCAGAAGGATGTATGAGCAGCGAAAATGAGAGAGAGTTTTTGGTTGTCGATGCCGTCTTTGAAAATGAGGAGCTCCATACAAAGTTTACGCTTTTTGAAAAAAATAGTGATGGCTCTTATGCAAGGTACCAAGATACTATCGTACAGTATTTTCACAAAACAAGAGTTTTTGAGAAATTATCATCACTTAAACTTGTGGAAAAACAGTCATTTTCTCTCTATGACACCAAAGATAAAACGCTTTTGATTTTTAAGAAAAAATAGCTTTACCCAAAAATTTCGCTATGAGTTCCAATTCTTGTCAATATTATTTCATTGTCAATTTTTGCATATACAAGTAGCATATCACCGCCAAGATGACACTCCCTGAAATCTTTCCAATTTCCTTTTAGTGCATGGTCTTTTGATTCTGGCGGTAAAAGGTTCCCGTCTTTTAATAAGTTTAAAAATATAATAAACTTTTCAAATTGACTATCTGCAAGTTTTGCATTTGCATAATCTTTTAGAAAAGATTTATGTCTTTTAAGCTTTGGCAATTTTTAACTCATCAAAATAGAAATCTTCTACATTTTTATTTTCAAGTACTTCTTTCATGATATTTTGAGTTGTGCTATTTGGAAGCTTGACTTCAAATGGTAAAGCTCTTTGAAGTCTTACTTGTTGTAAAAAAAGTGTAATGGCTTGAGTCATATTTAGTCCCATACTCTTAAGCATCTCTTCTGATTCATATTTAAGGCTTGGCTCAACTCTTGCGTGTATCATAGTTGTTTTTGACATAAGCACTCCTAGTATGAGTTTTTTTTTAAAATTGTATCTCATTTGAGATATAAAATCAATACTTTTTTAAGAAAAAATAGTTATATCGCTAATCTCGCTGCTGCTGCCTAGCCTCATAGGCGGTCCCCAAAAACCGGTTCCTCTGTTTACATATACTTGCATTTTGTTGTTATGTTTATGAAGTCCGCTTATATATGGCTGATCAAGCCCTACTAAAAATCTAAACGGATATATCTGTCCTCCGTGAGTGTGTCCGCAAAGCATCAAATCAACCCCCTCATATATCCATTTTGCGAATTTGGGCTGATGTGCGAGTAGAACGGTAGGAGCGTTATGTGTATTTTCTAATGCTTTTTGTAAATCAGGTATATATTTTTCTACTCTATACCCCATTATGTCATAAACACCTGCAAGATGAAATCCGTCTTCACCGTCTGTTATATATACGGATTCGTTTTCAAGTACCTTGATGCCCATACTTTTTACATATGTTATAATCTCTTCTATATCGTGAAAATACTCATGATTTCCGACAATATAGTAAATACCGTATTTTGATTTTAGTTTTGTAAGTTCATTTAGTGCTGCTGCGGCTTTTTTAACGCTTACATCGATGAGATCTCCAGTTATAACAACCACATCGGGGCAAAGCGCATTTGTTTTTGTAACGATTTTTTCTATAAAAGCCTTATCTATAAGCCCGCCTATATGCAGGTCGCTAAGTTGAGCTATTTTGTAACTTTTTTTGAGATTTTTTATCTTGATATCTACTTTTTGAATTTCTATATATTTGGCATTGTATATTGATTTTGCTGCAAGCAGAGCTGCACCTGCCAGTGACACGGTATCTAGTGATTTTTTAAAAAACTCTCTTTTTCGCTCCGACAATGGCGCTGCTTGAAGTAAAAGTCCTGAGATATCATAAAAAATAGTTGTGCAAAAGAGCAAAAAAAGTATGCCTATGGGGATGCTAAATAAAAAATAGAGCCAGTTTGGAGCTTCAAAATAGTATCTGGCAAACATATAGCCGACTATACCTAGATAGTTTAGCAGTAAAAGCAGTGTTAGATAGTGCTTTTTTCTTGAGCTAAGATGGAGTTTTTTTATAAATCTTTTATATATATAATAGCTAAGCAGGAGAAAAACAGATAAAAAAGCGAGTGAGAATGAGATATAGTTCATAGAAAGAAGTATATAGTTAATAATTAAACATAACTTTAAAAATATCACACTTCTTTAAAAAATAAAATTGCATAAGGAATAGAAGATATACTTTTGTCAAAATATTGTCAAGGAACATTAATGAACAAAGTGATTATTTCTACGCTTGCGGTGTTGTTTATAGCTCTGAGCGTAAGTGCAAACGAAAAAGGCGGATGTGTTTTAGCACAAGTAGGCGCCGTTGAGGTAAATTGGACTGGGTATAAGACGCCAAAAAAAGTTGGAGTAGGCGGGACTTTTGACAAAGTAACATATACTCCTATCGCAAAAGACGGAGATAATTTTCGCTCTATTTTAGTAGGCTCGTCCGTTGTCATAGATAGCTCAAGCGTAAACTCGAAAAATGAGGGCAGAGATGAAAAACTTGCTAAATTTTTCTTTGGTATGATGAGTGATAAAAATATAAATGCAAAGATTGTTGATATAAAAGCAGACAAAAAGGTAAAAGATGCGCCTAGAACAGGTATTGTTGATGTAGAGATAGAGATGAACAATGTCAAAAAAACAGTTCCTATGACATACAGCTTTAGCAATGATGTCTTTGAAGCAAAAGGAACAATCGATATTTTAGATTTTAGTGCAAATAAAGCTCTTGAGGGGATAAATAAAGCTTGTTTTGACCTTCACGAAGGAAAAACATGGAGCGAAGCACAAATCGGCTTTAAAACTAAGATAGAAGCCGTTCTTTGCAATGTAGAGCCGTTAAAAGAGTCTAAATAAATTTTAGCGCACTCTTGATAGCATTTTCATAGCTAAGAGTGTTTGCTTTGTTTTTATATGCTATGTCAAACGCAGTTCCGTGATCTACCGAAGTTCTGATTATCGGTAGATTTAGAGATATATTTATACTCTCATCAAAGTAAAGAGCTTTAAGAGGCGCCAAACCTTGGTCATGATACATCGCCACAAAATGCGTAAATGAATCTCTCATATGCGGTGTAAAAGCGATATCCGGTACTATTGCGCCTATAAAAAGCTCTTCTCCTATTGTTTCGTTTGCCTCTTTTATGGATGCTTCTATAATCCTCTCTTCATTTCCCAAAACACCGTTATCTCCGGCATGAGGGTTTAGCCCTAAAACGGCAAATTTTTTCTTAGGAATTGCTCTGTTTAAATCAAGAAAAAAGTGAAGAAGCCCATCTTTCGTGATGTGACTTGCAACTTCTCTTAAGGGGATATGTTCGGTGTAGAGTGCAACAAAGAGTTTTTCGCATCCAAGCATCATAATGGCGTCTTTTTTAAAGTAATCGCGAAGCAGGTCGGTGTGTCCTTTGTACTTTAAGCCTGCCATTGCCCAAGCCTCTTTATGTATAGGCATAGTTACAACCGCCTCTGCTTTTTTTGCTTCAGTGAGTTTTATGGCACTTATAAATGAGTCATAAGAGTATCTTCCCGCATCTCTATCTATACAACCCTCTTTGATGTTAAAACTGCCTCCAACTTCAAATATCTCAAAATCCTGCGGAATTGCAACATCTAAAAGCTCACACGCCTGATGGAGCATATAGGAGTTTATGCAGTATATGGGAGTACAGAGGGCAGATATTTTTTTATGGGCTTTTATGGCTATCTCAATGCCGACACCGTTTAGGTCGCCGACACTTACGGCTATGCGTTTTTTATCAAAAGAGTTCTGCATGGCTTCCTACTTCAACAAGGGCAAGTTCTAGTATATCTTCGTTAATTCTATAGATTAAAAGTAAATCAGGGTTTATGTGATACTCTCTGCAATTTTTATAGTTGCCTATAAGCTGGTGGTCTTTATATTTTGGCTCTAAAACTTCTGCATTTGCCAACTTCTCAATAACTAGCAGTGTCTTTTCTTGCTGTTTTACAGATAGTTTTTTAAACCCTTTTTTAAAAGAGGCAGTTCTAAAAATTTCATATTTCAAGAGAGTAGCTCTCTTTTTAAATCTTCTATATTTTTAAACTTTTCACCTTTTTTTGCTTCTAGCTCTTCCAATGCTATCTTCATTCTCTCTTGTGGAACTTTAAGCTCAAACGGTATAGAGTGTGTTAAGGCAACCTGTTTGCAAAATAGATTTATTCCATCACTCAAACTTAGTCCATACTGTTTCAAAACTTCTATTGTTATTGCTTTGGCTTCATTATCTATTCTAATGCTCGTACTGGCTCTCATGATACAACCTCTACTTTTTTTAAAATTGTACCACATTTGTGGTGCAATTTATCTTGTGGTGAGTCTTTTCATCTCTTTAACCGCTTCTGCTAGACCGCTAAATACGCTTCTTGCTACTATGCTTTGACCTATGTTTAGTTCGGTAATTTCTTTTATCTTCATCATCTCGTGGACATTGTGGTAGTTAAGACCATGCCCTGCCGCGACTTCCAAACCGATTTTTTTGGCATAGAGTGCCGCTTTTTTTAACTCATCGAGTGATTTTTCAAGCCTGCTTGAGAGCTCATTTCTAGGAAGTTTTAGCTCGCTTATGGAGTGTGAAGAGTGTCTTAGAGAGCCATTTAGCATAGCATAGATGTTTGCAAAAGCTCCTGTATGAAGTTCTATCATTTCGGCACCGAGTTCTTTTGATTTTTCTACCATTTCAAGATTTGGGTCTATAAAGAGTGAAACTGGTATGATGTGATCATGAAGCAGTTCAATTGCGTATAAAGTCTCATCTTCATATTTTACAATATCAAGTCCGCCTTCAGTCGTAACTTCTTCTCTTTTTTCAGGAACAAGCGTCGCGCGGTGCGGTTTTAAATCGCAGGCAATACTCAGTATATCTCTATTTATGGAACACTCCAGATTTACGGGCAGATTTGAGTGTTTGATGATGTTATAAGCATCCACATCTTGTATATGGCGTCTGTCTTCCCTTAGGTGAATGGTTATTTGATCCGCACCGTTTTGAGAAGCAACGAAAAGTGCGTGCAAAATATCGGGGTCATTGACTCTTCTTGCTTCTCTTAAAACTGCTATATGGTCTATATTAACCCCAAGTTTCATTATATTGTTCCTATTTTGAGTTGTTTGAACGATGAAGCGGATGTTGGTAGTCGTTTCTCTCGCATCCCGTAAAAATGCTCAATATGCCAAGCCCTAAAATAGCAATTAAGATAACCTTTTTCATCATAAATCCTTAAAAACTTTTTTTAATTATATCATCAATTTTATTTATATTTTGAGTATTTGCAAAGCAACTTTTGCTACCGCATACCATAAAAAAGTCATCGTTTGTCGCTTTTTTAACTGTAAAAGGGTACTCCAGAGATGCCAGAGAGAGCGAGTTTTGCTCTAAGTTTTTAATATTTGATTTTATAACTCTGTCTCCTTTTACATATCTTAGAGTCTCTCTTAGCATATATGGGTAGATAATAGGGCGTCTTGCTACCTCGTATGAGTTGTATTCCAATGTTTTAAATGCAAAATGGCTATATTTCTCATCTTCTAAAAGTGTTCCTAAAGATTGGAGCGCATCTATCATAACGGCAACTGAACTTGTATAGGTGTTGTCTGAAATTTCTGCTTTTGTTTCAAACTCTCCCTCGCTAAATTTCCATGTTCCTTTGTCGTAAAATTTCTCTAGCGCAGTGTTTGCAAAGTGTTGTGCTTTTATGAGATAAATCTCATCTTGAGTTGCTTCAAATGCTGCTATCAATGTTTGTGATAAAAATGCGTAATCTTCTAAAAATGCCTCTACTTTTGGCGTTTTATGTATAAGAGTCGTGTGGTAGAGAGTACCGTTTACAAACATTGTTTGAAGCAGTTTTTCAAGATAAAGCATAGCTCTTTTTTTGTAAGCCGCATCCACATCCCCTAGTCTAAAGAGAGCCTTTATCATCATACTAGACCAAGAGGTCTGTACCTTTTTGTCTATAAACGGGTACTCTTTTTTTGCTCTTAGCAGCGCTAGCAAAATTTTTATCTCTTTAAATTCGCTAAAACTCTCTTCTACTCTTATGATGTTTTTACCCTCAAAGTTTCCATCTTTAGTGACTCCGAGTTTTTTTAAAAGAGCCTCTATGTTTTCATATCCGTTTTTTAAAAGTACCTCATAAACTTCATCATAATCATACAAAAAGTAAGTTCCCTCTTCGCCGCCGCTGTCTGCATCGCTAGCGCTATATAGTAAATCATCTTCGCTCATATGGTTATGCCAAAAATCTGCACACTCTTTTGCAACCGCTAAAAAGCTCTCATCTTTGTATGCAAGGTAAGCATTTGTGTAAAGCTCACATAGCAGGGCATTATCGTAGAGCATTTTTTCAAAATGCGGCACGAGGTACTTCTCATCTACGCTATAGCGGCAAAAACCGCCGTCTATCAAATCATACATTCCGCCTTTGCTCATATTTTTGAGTGTCGTAAGCACCATTGCTCTTGCTGCTTTCTCATCATAGAGTTTGTCTATGACAAGAAGTGTTCCAAGCGTGCTTGCATGCGGAAATTTAGGCGCAACGGAAAAACCGCCGTAAGTCGTTTCATAGTTGTTTTTTGCCTGAAGCATAAAGTTTTTAACAAAGTCTTCCTTAAGCATGGTTGCTTCTTTTGGATGCTCTTTATGTTTTAAGTAGCCCTCTATCTCGTCGGCATTTTTAAGGAGTTGTTCATCATAAGATGAGATTTTAGATGCTATGAGTGAAGTCAGCTCTATAAACCCCATCCCCTCAATACTTCCCTCACGGGACTGCGGCGGTATGTAAGTTCCTGCAAAAAACGGCTTATTGTCGGGTGTGCAAAATATGGAAGTAGGCCATCCTCCGCTTCTGCGGTTTAGAAGCATATAGACTTCCTGATAGTGCTTGTCTATATCTGGTCTCTCTTCACGGTCAACTTTTATACAGATAAAACTCTCATTTAAGATATCTGCACACTCTTTGTTTTCAAATACATTCTCTTCCATAACATGGCACCAGTGGCATGAACTGTACCCTATAGATATAAATATGGCTTTATTCTCTTGTTTTGCTCTAATAAACGCCTCTTCGCACCAAGGATACCAATCTACGGGATTGTCTTTATGTTGTTGTAGGTATGGCGAATCTTCATTGGCTAATCTGTTTGACATATTTAATTCTTTTTTGTTTAATTTTTTATGAAGAGTAGTAAAATCTCACTTTTTTTGGGCTTAAATGAGACATCTAAAATAAAAAACAAGCATTTAATTTAAAATTCTACAGTTTTTTTTAATTAAAAAATATTATAATAGAGCAAATAGTTTAAAGAGTTTTATGAATGAAGTACAGTACTAAAGTTATCATCAGCATTTTACTCATACAAACAGCGAGTTTATTGATACTCTTATTGTTTGGTCATTATCAGTATAAAACTATTTTAAATGTAAATATAAATAAAAAAATAAAAGAACAAAATTATCATATACAAACTGTTATTGATGATATAAAATACAAATATATAACTTATGCGGTGGATGAAGTTTTCTTAAATGAAAAGCTTGTAGAGGCGTTTGCAAATGGCGATAAAGAAGCTCTTTACGAACACGCGCTTCCTATATTTGAAAATCTAAAAAAATATAATAATTTTTTAGCTATTATGAATTTTCATACTCCTGATAATCATAATTTTTTGCGTGTGCAAAGACCTGAAGTATTTGGCGATGATCTTTCAGAATTGCGTCCTTTAGTAAGAGAGGTCAATCTTACTCAAAAACCGCAAGAAGGGTTTGAAGTAGGTAAGTATGCGCTTAGTTACAGAGTAGCGCTTCCGTTATTTTATAAAGAAAAATATATAGGAGTGTTTGAGTTTGGCATAGATATAGGACATGTCATATCTGAGCTATCTATGTCTGAGACTCTGCATCCGATTTTTATGGTCTCAAAAGAGTCCGTAAAGAAAATTTACGATTATGATAAAAATGCAGATAATTATCTTACCCCATTTATAAAGACACATGATATCATAAAGCATCAACATTTTTTAAATGAAGAAAATACTCTTGAAGAGTTGCTCGATGAGCAAATAGTTGAAGAAAAAAGCTATCTAAAGGAGCATAACGGTAAATACTATTTGGTTTTTAGAAGTGACGCTATAAGAGATTATGAAAATAAAGAGCTAGGATATTTCGTCTTTAAAAACGATATGAATACATATCTTGGAACCATATATTTTGTCAGAGTCCTTTCGATTGTTTTAACACTTTTTATCATAGCTTTGATTGCCGTGCTTATCAATAAACTCATCAAAGAGTACAGCAGTAAAATAGAGAAACAAAAAAATATTTTAGATTATCAGGCTCATTATGACTACTTGACGGGTCTTGCAAATAGAGCGCTTTTTCATGACAGGCTGCAGCAATCCATAGAAAAAAGTGAGCGGCAGGGTACGAAATTTGCGCTTTTATTTCTCGACCTTGATAGATTTAAAGAGATAAACGACTCACTAGGTCATGATGTAGGCGATAAGCTTTTGCGTATAACTGCAAAAAAACTTCAATC
>JAUPKZ010000023.1 GCA_030837195.1 Campylobacterota bacterium | reverse complement strand
TTTTAACGATCCTGACCATGGAAAGGTGCAGCTGAGAGATGGAACATTTGGTGTTCATATGGTTGTTCCTGCCGGAATTTTTAGCGGAAGCGATTTGATGGCAGTTGCAGACATGAGCGAGAAGTTTGGAAACGGCGAGATTCGTTTTGACATTGAGCAGAGCCTATATATTCTGGGTGTAAAAGAGGTAAACTCACTATTATCTGAGCCGCTTTTTAAAAAATATAAGAGTGTAGATTCGCTTTATAAAAATCATCTTATCGCATGTGCAGGTTCGCAGCACTGCTCTTTTGGTGTTATAGAGAACAAAAGCGATGCGATAAATATGGCGGAGTATTTGGAGAAAAAAGTGCCAATAGCCGATGGAAGGGTCAGGATGTACTGGTCAGGATGTGTTAAAGGGTGTGGTCTGCATGGGCTTGGAGACATCGGGTTTGAGGGGTGTAAAGTAAAAATTGGTGATGAGATGGAAGGAGCTGTAAATATTTCACTTGGCGGAAAAATTACAAGCGAGGGGCTTGAGGGATATACAGTCATAAAATCTGCTCCTCTGCGACATGCGCATTTTTTTGTAGAGAGTTTAATGCTTGAGTATAAAAGAGTTAAAAATCCGTTTGAGAGTTTTGAGCAGTTTAATGAGCGTGTTTTGAAGCTCTACACACCTCAGGCAATCGGTTTTGTTATGAAACTAGGAGCATACCTAAGAGAGAAAAATATCGACATCGAGATAGGGTTTAGCGAGAGTGTGCAAACAGGCAAAAATGAGGAGTTTGAGCTATTTGAACTTGGTAGAAAAATTTACTATAAACTTGCCGCTAAAGAGCCTTACTCTGCTTATGAGCGTTTTACAAACAGGCTAAAAGGCGAGAAATTAGAGTCTCTGCGCTCTTTGGTGCCAAATGTAGATGAAAAACTATCTCTTATGTGCGGACATATTTTAAATGCAAATGAGCAAAATAGAGCAGTTGTTTTCTCGGAGCTAAGTTCATATATTGCTTTAGATTAAAATAAGAGTTCATCAAGAGATAATAGTAAAAATTTCAAAGCAAAACAAAAGCCAATTTTAAGTATAATTCGCGTAATTGATACAAAGGAATTGTATGGCTAACAAACGGGTATTGGTTAAGTTTTCCGGAGAAGCTCTTGCAGGCGAAGCAGGTCATGGGATTGACACGCAGATATTGAATTATATCTCTCAAGAGATAAAGTCTCTGGTAAATGCCGGCATTGAAGTCGGTATCGTTATAGGCGGCGGAAATATAGTTCGCGGAGTTAGTGCTGCAAAAGACGGTATTATAAAAAGAACATCTGCCGACTATATGGGTATGCTCGCAACGGTTATAAACGGTGTTGCAGTTCAAGAAGCGTGTGAACATGCAGGACTTCAAGTGCGTATGCAGACGGCTATCAAAATGGAGCAGATTGCAGAGCCTTATATAAATCGTCGTGCCGTGCGTCACTTGGAAAAAGGGCGTGTAGTTATTTTTGCAGCAGGTACCGGAAACCCGTTTTTTACGACTGATACAGCTGCGACTCTAAGAGCGGTTGAAATAGGTGCGGATGTTATCATTAAAGCTACTAAAGTAGATGGCGTTTATGATAAAGACCCGAACAAATATCCGGATGCCAAAAAACTGCCTACACTTACTTACGATGAGGCTATGAGCGATCATATTAAAGTAATGGACGATACTTCCATTGCTCTTGCAAAGGATAACTCTTTGCCTATCATAGTATGTGATATGTTTAAAAAAGGCAATTTGCTAGATATCATAATGGGCAATACTCAAAACTGCTCTATTGTTAGATAAAAATTTAAAAATAAGGAAATAAAAGATGAAAGTAGAAGTACTTACAGGAAAAATTTTAGAAAACAACCCAAATATGGATCGTTACCAGTTGGCAATAGCAGTAGCAAGAAGAACTGATGAGCTATTAAACGGTGCTACAAGCAAGCTTAGCGTTCCAAAAAATGTTAAAGCGGCAGATATAGCTTTGATGGAGATAGCGGAGGGCCTTGTAATCGTTAAAGGCTTTGTAAATAATTAAGTAAATTAGAGTCCAAACAAAGTGGATATTCAAGAAGTCAAACACATACACGATGTTGATTCTGCTATAAACTATCTATACTCTCAAATTGCTCCAAGCGATGCACTAAGAAACGCTTTGGAGTACTCAAAAAAAGCACATCAAAACCAGTTTAGAAAAAGCGGTGAGCCTTATATCGTTCATCCGATTTTAGTAGCAAGTATAGTTGCATCTATCACAAATGATGAAGCAATGGCAATCTCAGCGCTTTTACATGATGTGGTAGAAGATACCGAAATAAATTCGGAAGAGATAAAAACTGTTTTTGGAGAAGATGTTGCCCATTTGGTCGAGGGTCTTACAAAAATTGATCTCATAAGAGATGCAGAGCTTATTCCGTCAAATTCAAATGACCGTTTGGTCGTCTCTGCGCTCTCTTTTAGAAAGATGCTTCTTGCAAGCATAAAAGATGTCAGAGTTTTAGTGGTAAAATTGTGTGACAGACTTCACAATATGCTTACGCTTGATGCGCTAAGCGAACAAAAGCAGCAACGCATTGCGGAAGAGACACTTGTCGTGTATGCGCCGATTGCTCATCGTTTGGGTATCTCATTTTTAAAAAATCTTCTTGAGGATATAAGTTTTTCTTACCTCTTTAAAGAAGAAGAGAAGCAGATAAGCGGCTATTTTGAACTGAATTATCATGCTATAGAGATGAGGCTTGCGGAGTTTAAAGAGTCAATATATAAGATTTTGGTTCAAAATGGATTTTGTGAAGATGACTTTGAGATACTATCCCGTGTAAAACACAAATACTCAATCTACCTTAAGATGCAAAGAAAAGGCGTAGGAATAGAGGAAGTTTTAGACCTTTTAGCAGTTAGGATACTTACTCAGGATGCGGTAAAGTGTTACAATATTTTAGGGCTTATTCATCTTCATTTTCAACCGCTCTCATCAAGATTTAAGGACTATATTGCAGTTCCAAAAGATAATGGCTATAAAACAATCCATACTACGGTTTTTCACAAAAGTGCTATTTTTGAAGTACAAATTAGAACATACGATATGCATAAAACTGCAGAACTCGGCGTCGCCGCGCACTGGAAATACAAAAGCGGCGGAAACAACAGTATAAAACTTGATTGGCTAAATAATTTGAGTTATCAAAATGAGTCTGTTGAAGAGTTTTATGACCTCATAAAAAATGATCTATATAGCGAAGATATTGTCGTATTTTCGCCAAAAGGGCAGCCCTTTACCTTGCCAAGAGGTGCCGTTGTGTTGGATTTTGCATATGCGGTTCATACTCATGTCGGAAATCACGCCAAATCGGCTCTGGTAAACAAAACAAAAACATCGCTTATAAACGAACTCCATAACGGAGATATAGTTCGAATAGAGCTTGATGATCATATAGTGACAAAGTGCAGCTGGATTGATGCGGTAAAAACATCAAAGGCAAAAACAAATATGAAATATATTTGTAATGCAAGGATAAAAGAGATAGACTCCAAAGCAAGTATAAATATAGTTGCAACCGCTATGAATTTAGGTGCTTCAAGGGTTGAGGAGTGGTTTGATAAAATCGGATGTGATAAAAAAGCCACTATTGCAGTCGATATAGAGCATTTAAGAGAGATTCTTTATAGATATATAGCGGAGATTAGCCAAAACAACCGCTTTAAAAACTTTTTATCAAGACATAGGTTTAAGCTAAAACAGTATCTTGTTGCAAATATGGAGTTTTTTAGCACTACAAGTGTTAACGATGTTGTTTTTGACTATTGCTGTCATCCGAAGATAGGCGATGAAATAATGGCGTTTTTGGAAAAAAACAAGGCGCATGTGCATCATAAGATGTGTAGAAATGCAATTAAAAAAGTAGAAGCAAGAGAGCCTATGGTTTTTGTCAGGTGGGAGAGAGTTAATGTCTATAACTACAATATGATAGTTTCGCTTCAAAGCGGCATAGGAACTCTTGCCGAATTTTTAAATTTTTTGGCAAAGCTAAAAATAGATATAACGCAAATAGAACTCGGTAAAAATAAAAATGAAACAACAAAATATTGTGAGATAGGATTTGAGACAAAAGAAGCAGATATTAACCTGCTTCGTGGTAAAATCGACCAAAAAATAAAAGTTATTCATCTTATTCGTACTGATGATGCATATAAAAATTAAAGCAGGATTTATAGATTATGTTAGAAGAAGCTCTAAGAGAGATACAACGCGGAAGCGCAGAAATAATTGGAAATGAAGAGATAGAAAAACTCCTAAGAGCTTATTTTAAAGATGGTAAAACATATACGGTTAAGGCTGGGTTTGACCCGACTGCTCCTGATTTGCATTTGGGACATACCGTACTTTTGCAAAAACTCGCTACTTTCCAAAAATATGGTGCGACCATTCAGTTTTTAATAGGTGATTTCACGGCTCAAATCGGAGATCCTACCGGAAAGAGCGCTACAAGAAAAACATTAAGTGCATTGCAGATTCAAGAGAATGCGAAGAGTTATAGTGAGCAGGTTTTTAAGATACTAGATGCATCTAAAACTACAATAGTCTTTAATTCAGAGTGGATAAATAATCTTGGTGCATCCGGGCTTCTTAGCCTAACTACTACATTTAATGTAGCTAGAATGCTTGAGAGAGATGATTTTGACAAAAGATATAAGAGCGGAACTTCTATAGCAATAAGCGAGTTTATATATCCGTTACTTCAGGGTTACGACAGTGTACATCTTAAAAGTGATATAGAGATAGGCGGAACGGATCAAAAATTTAACCTTTTAATGGGGCGACATCTTCAAAGAGCTTATGAAATAGGAAAAGAGCAGGCTGTTTTAATGATGCCTATTTTAGAAGGGCTTGACGGTGTGCAAAAAATGAGTAAGTCGCTTAACAACTATATAGGCGTAGCAGAGGAACCAAACGATATGTTTGCAAAGGTACTCAGCATATCCGATACGCTTATGTGGAGATACTATGAGCTTCTGAGTACAAAAACGCTAAGTGAAATAGAAGCGCTAAGAGAGGGAGTGGAAAATAATTCGCTACATCCAAAAAAGGTAAAAGAGGAGCTTGCACTCGAAATTACTGCCAGATTTCACTCACAAGAGCTTGCACAAAGCGCTAGAGAAGAGTTTGAGAGGGTTCATGCAAACAATGAAATTCCTGCCGATATGCCTGAATATAGTTTTGATGAGGCTATTTGGATAGCTAAAGCTCTTCTTGATTGCAATATGGTGCCTTCGACTTCACAGGCTAGAAGAGATATTAAGCAAGGTGCCATTAAGATAAATCAAGAAAAAATCAGTGACGAACAGCTACAATTAGGAAGCGGGGAGTATATACTTCAAGTCGGAAAAAGAAAATTTGCAAAAGTAAAGGTGAACTAATGAGCTTTAAATCATTAAAAATCGGCAAATATACAATAGAGAAGCCAATAGTTCAAGGCGGTATGGGTGTTGGTATAAGCTGGGATCAGCTAGCCGGAAATGTTTCAAAAGAGGGGGGTCTTGGAGTTATCAGTGCCGTCGGTACAGGGTATTATAAAAATAAAAAATTTGCTTCTAAGCTTGTAGCCGATAGACCGTTAGATACGCTCGGATTTTATTCAAGAGAGGCTCTTTTTGAGATTATAAAAAATGCAAGAGAGATATGCGGTTCAAAACCTTTGGCGGCAAATATTTTGTATGCAATAAATGATTATGAGAGAGTTGTAAAAGATGCTTGTGAAGCAGGGATAGATATCATTATTACCGGAGCAGGGCTTCCTACAAATATGCCTGAATTTACGGAGGGTTATCCAGATGTAGCGCTTGTTCCGATTGTATCATCCGCAAAAGCGTTAAAACTTATATGTAAAAGATGGCAAAAAAGATACAACAGAGTTCCTGATGCGGTTATACTTGAGGGACCAAAGAGCGGCGGGCATCAAGGGTTTACTTACGAGCAGTGTCTTATGGAAGAAAATCAGTTAGAAAACCTTATAGCTCCTGTTGTAGAAGAGGCTTCACTTTGGGGAAATATACCAGTAATTGCGGCCGGAGGTGTATGGGATAAGAGCGATATAGAACAGATGATGGCTCTTGGAGCTAGCGGAGTTCAGATGGGTACAAGATTTATAGGTACTTATGAATGTGACGCTCATGAAAATCTTAAACAAGTTCTCATCAATGCAAAAAAAGAGGATATAGTTCTTATGTCTTCACCGGTAGGGTATCCTGCACAAGGCGTTAGAACAAACTTAACAAAGTTGGTTGAAAAACGAGAAGGTCCTGCAATAAAATGTATATCAAACTGCGTAGCACCCTGTAATCGCGGGGAAGAGGCAAAAGAGGTCGGATACTGCATTGCAGATAGGTTAAGCGATGCATATGAGGGCAATCTTGAAACAGGTCTTTTTTTCTCGGGTACAAACGGATATAAGTTAGATAAGATAATCTCCGTAAAAGAGTTGATGGATAAATTGGTAAACGGCGAATAAGTTAGTAATGATTAGATTTTTAGTAGCGATACTCTTTTTGTTTGTTTCATTGTTTGCTTCAGATAATGAAACAATCCTAAAAAGAGCAAACGAGTATATGCAAAGTAAAGAGCAGAGTGATGTTTTTCGTGCATATAACGACTATAAAAATCTATATATTCGCTCAACAATCGAAAATGATTTAGATTTAAAAGCGGAGTCTTTGCGTGGAATCGTAGAGAGCGGTAATATTCTTCATATAGATGTTTCCAATTATTCAATAGAATTGGAAAAAACAAAGCCTCAAGATAAACCAAAAAAATCAGATAAGAAACAAGCCGTTCAAATCCAGCCTCTTCATAAATTGCAATCCGTAAAATGGGATAAAGAGAAGCTTATTTTAAAATTTGACAAACCCATAAGCAATAGTCAAATAGAAGCTTTAACGCTTCACGAGAGTGCAAAAAGAAGGTATAGATATATCTTTGATATAAACAGTGCTATGATGACAAGCTCTCACAATATTAGCAAGCACGGTATTGATGCTATTAAATTGGCACAATACAGTCCGCAGAGCTTGAGATTAGTTGTGGAAAATAGTTCTGAAATAGAGGTGAAATGGAGCTTTGAAAACACTTTTGTATTTATTATGTTTAAACCGGATGTAGAAAAAACCACTCAAACGGCAGCGGTTAAACCTAGTGTAGAAAAAGCAGTAGATAAAGATAAGATTATTGTTATTGATCCGGGGCATGGCGGAGATGACCCCGGTGCTATAAGCAACGGGTATAGAGAAAAAGATATAGTTTTTTCTGTAGCAAGCGAGTTAAATAAAATCCTAAAATCACGCGGTTATAGAGTATATATGACTAGAGATAGAGATATATTTGTAAAGCTAAGCCAAAGAACAAAGTTTGCAAATGATAAAAATGCACATATCTTTGTAAGTATCCATGCAAATGCGGTAGATGGAAAAAATAAAAGCGATATTAACGGAATAGAGAGTTTCTTTCTATCTCCTTCTCGTTCAGAGAGAGCAAAAAGAGTTGCAGCCAAAGAGAACTCTGCAGATATTAGCGAGATGAATATTTATGGTAAAGACAGTTATCTAAATCTTTTAAACCATCATAATATTTTAGCATCAAACAAATTGGCAATAGACCTTCAAAGAGGTATGCTCGGTGCAGTCAATCAAAAATATAAAGGCGTAAACGACAATGGAGTCAAAGAGGGTCCTTTTTGGGTTTTAGTCGGTGCGCAAATGCCATCTGTTCTAGTTGAAGTAGGTTTTTTAACAAATCAAACCGAAGCAAATAGACTCTCTGAAGCAGGCTATCGAAAAGCGCTCTCTTATGGTTTAGCAGATGGCATAGAGCGATATTTTGCCAACTGCCAGTAGTCTAATATATTAATTTTCTTTTTTATACTCTAATTCACCTGCAACAGACTCTTTTTCGTTAATAATTTTTTCTATTTGCTGCTTGACAAGATTGTATCTATATTGTTCTTTAAAGCCTATTACGCGTCCGCCCGCAGCATTTGGATGACCTCCGCCGCCGGTCCATTCTTTTGAGATAAGCGCAACATTGACACCGTTGTTTGCTCTAAGGCTTAGTGTGCCTCTGTAGCTTACATCTACTATAAAATCGTATTCAGGATATGCAAGCAAAAACCCGTTGCCTACGATTGATGTATTTCCGACTCCATAGCTAAGATAGCCTCTGTAACCCTTATAATATATCGTTTTTTCATTTCTGGCTTCTCCAAGCAGTGTCACTATGAACTCAGTGCTTAGATTGTCAAGAGTGTTATTTTTTGCTTTTTTGAAAAAGTTTTTTTTGAGCAGATGAATATTGTCATCTAGCATAATAGGTGCATCGACACTCTCTATATATTTTGTTGCTTCATGTAAAAGAGATATTTTATATAAATTGTCGGCGGCAGGAAACATTATTTTATTTAGCTCTCTTGCTTCCGTGATGAGGCGCATACATACCTTGCCGTACTCAAAGTTTTCAACTTCTTCCATTTTCCATAAATCAACCGCATTTACTATATTTACAAATTTTTCCATCCATTCCGGTTCTGTTAGATTAAAATGCTCTTTTGCATAGTCATATGTTATTTTTGTGGCGCATCTTGTTGTATCTAAATAGTACCAATCATATTTTTTTGCACTATCTTCACCGGTACTGTGATGATCAAGCAAAATCAAATCGACATTTTTTAACTTTTCAACTTCTGTATGAAGCCATTTTGACTCGTCATTTGTAAGATTAAGATCTGTAATCAAAATGGTAGCGCCGGAGTTCTCTTTTACGATATTTTCTAAAATAAGTTCTAAAGTCTGTTTTACTTCCGCACCATAGTTTGCATTGTAGTTGAGAATTTTATATGGAGTATATTTCATAATAAGCTGGCAGCTATAGCCGTCTAAATCGGTGTGAGATAGATGGTGGATTGTTTTTTGTTTCATTTTTTTCCTTAAGTGTGGTAAAGACTATTTTTCTTTGATAGATATAGAACCCATAACTTCAAATGTAGCACTTGAATCGATTTCCGCGTGAGAGAGTGTGACAACTTCAAGAGAAAATCTCTCAAATATCTCCGCAATACCTCTGCGAAGCTGAGGATCTACTATAACCACCACAGGAGAGATTCCTTTTTGTAGCAACTCTGCTGCTTTGGCACTTGTTGCTTGTATAAGTGCATTAATCTGCGCAACATTTAAAAGAAGATTTCTTTGTCCGTCTCTCTCAGTTGATTTCTCAAGCATCAACTGCTCTGATGTGGTATCAAATGTAAGAAGTCTGATAACCCCGTCATCTCCGGTGTACATCTGTGTGATAATGCGAGAGAGTTTTGCACGAACTTGTTCTGTAATGATATTGACATTTTTTGTAAATTCGGCGATGTCGGCGATGGTTTCTAAAATCGTAAGCATATCTTTAAGCGGAATTTTCTCATGTAAAAGCGCTTTTAAAACTCTTTGAATTAGCCCTATGGAAGCAACTTTTAAAACATCATCCACAATAACAGGAAAATCACTTTTAATTTTGTTAATAAGGGATTGTACCTCTTGGCGTGTAAGCAGATCCTCTGCATTTTTCTTAACAAGTTCGCTCATATGCGTAGATATAACCGTAGATGGATCAACTACCGTATAGCCGTTGATAATTGCATCCTCTTTTTGGCTAGGGCTTATCCAAAGGGCATCAAGTCCGAAAGCAGGCTCTTTTGTTTTTTCGCCTTTTACTTCTCCGGTTGCCATTCCGCTGTCCATTGCCAAAAATTTGTCAGGCACTATTTTACCCTCTCCGATAGGTATGCCTTTTAAAAGTATCTGGTACTGTTGCGGTTGTAGATGCAAGTTGTCGCGAATACGCACCTGAGGCATTAAAAAACCAAAATCAGAGGCTATTTTTCTTCTCATAGAGCGGATTCTCTCAAGTAAATCGCCGCCTTGTGCACTATCTGCTAAACGAATGAGCTGATAACCAAGTGTTAGCTCGAGCATCTCTACTTTTAAAATATCTTCAAGGGCGCTTTGCTCCTCTTTTGCTATCTCTTCATTTGTTTTTGCAGGTTTTGCGGCAGCTCTCTCTTTTGCTTGCAACTCTTTTGCTTTGGCAGAGAGCACAGAATCAACATTTAAAATAGTAAGCTCACCTTTTTCATATTTGGATATTGACCATCCAAGAAGTGCAAATAGTATCCCTACAAGCCCCATAGAAGCAGTCGGAAGCCCTGGCACGAGTGCAAAAAGTATCATAATAAAACCGACTATCATAAGTATTTTTGCATTTCCTACGATTTGGTTAATCGCACCTTCTGCAAAATTGTCACCATCTCCTGAAGAGCGAGTGATCATAATACCCGTTGCAGTTGACATTATAAGTGCAGGGATTTGTGCCACAAGTCCGTCGCCTATGGTAAGAAGTGTAAAGACCGAAGCACTATTTGCTACGCTCATATCATGCTGAAAAACGCCTATGAGAAAACCGCCTATTATATTTATAAGCGTGATGATTATGCCGGCGACCGCATCACCTTTTACAAATTTGCTAGAACCGTCCATTGCTCCGTAAAAATTGGCATCTTGTAAGATTTCTGCTCTTCTTCTTTTTGCTTCCTTATCATCAATAAGTCCCGCATTGAGGTCTGCATCTACTGCCATTTGTTTACCAGGCATAGAATCAAGCGTAAAGCGAGCTGCAACTTCTGCTACTCTAGTTGAGCCTTTTGTAATAACCATAAAATTTATAAGAACAAGAATTGAAAAAACAATAATACCTATAACAAAGTTTCCGCCGACTACAAAGTTGCCAAAGCTGTTTATGATATCGCTTACCGCATCAGGCCCTTCATGTCCTTTGCTTAGTATCATCCTTGTCGTTGCAATGTTTAGAGCAAGTCTAAATAGCGTTATAATCAAAATAAGCGTGGGAAAAGTAGTCAAATCCGTCGGTTTTGGAACATAAAGCGAAATAAGCAGAATTAAAACCGCAAAAGCTATTGATACGGTTAGCATTACATCAAGTATCGCCGATGGAAGAGGTACTATAATAATGGCTAGAATAGCCATAACAAAGAGGACGACGCTGATGTCTTTTTGACCTAGTAAAAAGTTTAGAGTTGTGCCGATTTGCTGTCTTGTTGTGAGTTTTTTTGCCAAATTTTTACTCTAAAATATCTGCTAAAGTTAACTCTGCTAAAAAAGAGTCTATCTTACCTTGTAATTTATTTAGAAACGGCCATAACGAGCATAAAGATGCTTTTCCTGCAGGGCAAGAGTACAGGGAAGGCGCGCAGTCGAAAACTGCAGGCGCTTTTCCCTCTACGGATGACATAACATGAAGCATATTTATATCTTTAGGCGCTAACAATAAAGAAAAACCGCCGTTGACGCCTTTATATGACTTCAAGATATTGTTCTTAGCCATAGCTTGTAGTATTTTTGCCAAGAAGCTTTTTGGAATGGATAACTGGTTTGACAAAGTTTCGCTATCCATAGGAACGCTGCTTTTTGATAACATAATTAAGGAGAGAATCGCATATTCACTTGCACGAGTTATTAGCATATTATATCTTTATATTTTTTTGTTAAGATTATAGCAAAAGAAGTTGAAATAAAAGAAGAATTAAGATATTATTTCATCTCAACTTTATACACATAAGATGTGTGACTGTTAGAAAATATACCTTTTGGAGGCTATTATGGCTTTAGATTCGGCAAAAAAACAAGAAATTGTTGCAAATTTTGGTCGCAATGCGACGGATACAGGTTCAAGCGAAGTTCAAATTGCTCTTTTAACTGAGAGAATTAACAGCTTAACGGAACACTTAAAAACATTCACAAAAGATCATGCATCAAGACTTGGACTTTTAAAACTAGTTGGACAACGCCGCCGTCTTATGAAATATTTTAAAAGAAAAGACAAAGATTCTTACACTAAACTAGTAGCAAAACTAGGAATTCGTGATAATATCTAAATCTTAAAAATATGCAACGCATTCTTTGCGTTGCATAATTACTTATAAAAAAATCTCAACTGCTCTTCTTAAATCTTCTTGCGTGTCTATCCCAAATCCCGTACTTGCAACTTTTACCATACTTATCTTTTTTTGATGATAAATAGCGCGAAGCTGTTCAAGTTTTTCTATGTCTTCTATGGGTGCATCATCTAGACTACAGAACTCATGAAGGCTTTTTTTGTCAAATCCGTAGATACCGATATGACCGAAATAAGTTGCTTCTCCGCTTCTGTTGTATGGTATTGGTGAACGGGAAAAATAGATGGCGTTGTGCGCATCGTCAAGTACTACTTTTACTAAGTTTGGATCTTGTGCAGCCTCATTGTTAATGGCATTGTAGCAACTCGCCATTATAAAAGGCTCTTTTTGCTCTTTTAATAAGTTGAGTCTTTTTTGTAGCGCTTCTACTACTCCGCTCTCGATAAATGGCTCATCCGCTTGAACATTTATAACTATCTCATTATCAGGCAGATTTAAAATATTTGCACATTCGTTAATTCGGTCGGTACCGCTTTTATGGGTAGTAGATGTAAGCATTGCTTCAACGCCGTGTGCTTTACATACGGAGATGATTTTTTCATCATCGGCTGCCACTACGACTCTATCGAGATGGGCAACTCTTTTTGCAGTTCTAACGACCATAGGTAACCCACCTATGTCCGCTAACACTTTTTGAGGAAATCTTGTTGAAGCAAGTCTTGCCGGAATAATTATCATTTAATGCCTTTTCAACTGATCTTACGCATTATAATGTCATTATTTGTGCAAAAAGGCATATAGCGCGTAAGGTCAGTTTTGATATAATTACAAAATTATACTACAAAAGGTGCTTTATGCTTCTTTATCAGCCGCAAGATGGGTATTGTTACAATAGCGACTCTCTGTTCTTGTATGATTTTATCAGCTTTTTTAAGCCAAAAGGTAGAGTTTTAGATGTCGGAGCAGGATGTGGGATAGTCGGACTTTTAGTTGCAAGAGATAATGAAAAAGTTAAACTTGAAGCAGTTGAGAAGCAAGATATTTTTGCCGAATATGCAACAATAAACGCAAGAGTAAACAAGATAGAGTATAAAATTCACCGAGGCGATTTTTTGAATCTTGATGAAACTATCAAATATGATTTTATCATCTCAAACCCTCCGTTTTATCATGATGGAGTTACAAAAAGCCAAAATGAGTCATTATCTTGTGCGAGGTATAGCGTCAATCTACCGTTGGGTAAATTTTTCAAAAAAGTCTCTATACTTTTAAAGCCGAATTCTCATTTTATTTTTTGCTATGATGCTTCTCAGTTTGGAGTCATTTGTACGGAGTTGGAGAGGGTTAAAATGAGGGTTGTCGATGTAATGTTTGTTCACTCAAAAATAGACAAAACAGCTTCCTTGGTTATGGTACACGCCAGAAACGGCTCAAAGTCGCTTATGAAAATTTGGGCGCCGTTTATAAGTTTTGAGGGTGAAGATCTTTCACAAAGAGCAAAAGAGATTTATAAAAAAGCACAAACACAGAGTATAAAATGTCATATATAATAAAAAAAGAGGGATTTAGCTACGCTTTTGACGCATCTGCATGCGCAGCCTGTAGTGCTAGATGTTGCACCGGTGAGAGCGGCTACATTTATGTTAATGCAAAAGAGATAGAAGCTATAGCTTCTTTGCTGGAGATGAGTGCAGATGCATTTACTCAAAAGTATCTTTTTAAAGTCGGTTATAAGTACTCCATAAAAGAGGTAAAAGTAGGAGAGAGCTATGAGTGCGTTTTTTATAACAAAGAGTATAACGGATGCTCCATTTATGAAGCTAGACCTGCGCAGTGTGCAACTTTTCCTTTTTGGGATTATTTTAAGAGTAGAGTAGATGAATTAAAATTGGAGTGTCCGGGAGTTTTTGATGCGTAGAACAGCATACTATCTGTCTTTTATATTTTTTGTTCTGTTTTTGAGCGGATGTGTAGCACAAAAACCGATACCTAGCGTAAAAGGGCATGAGAAAGTTTTTGAAAATGAGGATATTTACATACTTTTGGCTCTTCATCTTGAACAATCGCACAACTTCAAAGAAGCTGCTGTTGTTTTTGCCGACTTGTATAAAGAAACCTCAAAAAAAGAGTACATTTACCGTTCTTTAAAAAATGAGATAATTTCAAATCAAAATAAAAAAGCTATAGAGACCATTGATGCACTAAGTGCTGATCATAAGGGTGATTTTGAATTGATGAGAATAAAAGTTATGGCTTTGATGAGAGGGGAAGAGTTTTTGGAGGCAAAAGAGGTTGCTCTTAAGCTCTCAAAACAGACCAATAGCGTAGATGACTATCTCTTAGTAGCAGAAACATATATAAAACTTCAAGAGTTTGAAGATGGCATAAGGTATCTCGAAGGCGCATATATAAAAGAGTATAATGAGAAAATTTTGGAAAAAATTTCTATTATACTTTATGTAAATCTACAAAGAAAAAAAGATGCTATAGCGCAGCTTGAGACTCACTCAAGAGTTTATGGCTGTTCGGAGCTTATTTGCAATAGGTTGATTAGTTTTTATAGCAACGACAATAATATTGATGCTTTGTTAGCAACATATTTAAGGCTTTATAGCCTTGAGCCTAAGGAAGAAATTGCCCAAAAAATTATTCAAATTTACGGCTATACCAAAAACTATACAAAGCTTAGAGAGTTTTTAGAAAAAAATAGAATTGATGATGAACTGTTATTGCAGCTATATGTTCAAGAAAAAGAGTATAAAAAAGCCTCTCAAGTCGCATATGAGATATATAAAGAGACGAAAGATATAGATTTTTTAGGGCAAAACGCTATTTTTGAATACGAGAGCACAATCAATAAAGACGATACGGCTATGCATAAAAGCGTTGTTGAAAAATTGACAAAAGTGCTAAAAACATCTAGAAAAGGGATGTATTTAAATTATCTTGGGTACCTTTTGATAGATCATGATATTGATGTAAAAAAAGGGATAGAATATGTCAAAGAAGCACTTATTCAAGAACCAAAGTCTATCTATTATCTTGATTCATTGGCATGGGGATACTATAAGCTCCATAAGTGCGAAGAGGCACAAAAAATAATAGATAGGATTGTGGAGCTAGACGGTAGCAACAATGAAGAGGTGCTTCATCACATTGAAAAAATAAAAGAGTGCGTAAAAAAACAAAAGGTGAAAAAGTAAGATGATACTAGATGAAATAATTAAAAAAACAAGAGAAGATGTTATAAAAAGAGAAAAAGAGTTCTCGCTGGATTGGCTTGGGCGTTCGCTCGCATTTAATGCAAGAGCGCCTAGAGATGTGTTCCCGTATTTAAGAGCAACAGAAGAAGATCCGTATAGAATTATTGCCGAGGTAAAAAAAGCCTCTCCTTCGAAGGGGGTAATCCGTGAAAATTTTGACCCGCTCTCAATCGCCCAGAGTTATGAAAGAGGTGGGGCTAGTGCCATTTCCGTTTTAACCGAACCTCACTTTTTTCAGGGAGATTTGGAGTATTTAGCAGGTATAAGAAGATATGTAGGCATTCCGCTTCTTAGAAAAGATTTTATAGTTACTAAATACCAGATTTTGGAGGCCATGGTATATGGAGCGGATTTTATACTTCTTATTGCTGCGGCTCTTAGCGGCTCGGAGCTAAAAGAGTTGCTTGCATATACAAGACATTTGGGTATGGAAGCGCTTGTTGAGGTGCATGATAAAACGGATTTAGTAAAAGCTATCTATGCAGGAAGCGACATCATAGGGATAAATCACAGAAACCTGCAAACTTTTGAGATGGATATGAAGCTTTGTTATGAGTTAGTGCCTATGATACCAAACGGTAAAATAATAGTTGCAGAGAGCGGAATTTATGAGCATTCTCAGCTTGAAGAGTTGTCCAAAATAGGCGTTGATGCATTTTTGGTAGGTGAGTCTTTGATGCGTCAAGAGAATGAAGAAGAAGCGCTTAGGAAGTTGAAATTCGGTTGATATAGTATGGAACTAAAATTGCTTTAAAGTAAAAAAATAGCAAAGAGATATATATGATAAAACAATTTTTAGTTTTCCTTTTCTCGCTTTATTCATTACTAATGTTTGGTGGATGTACTGCAAATCTTACGGATCCGGAGATAGATTTTGAGCCGCCGGCATATGTTGAGCAGATGCCATCACGCGAGGATCAAAAAGATTATACTTCGGTTGGGAGCATATTTGGGCAAGGTGAAAATCCTCTCTTTACGGATCATAAAGCAATGCATGTCAATGATATAGTGACCGTTGTTATATCTGAGACTGCCAAGAGCTCAAACTCAGGCTCAAAGCAGCTTAGCGAAGCAGATAGTATGGATTTGGGCGGAGGCGCATTTACATACGGCGGTACAAACTCACTTATGAATACTGCTACAAATAAGCTAAACAATGTAGGCAATATAGGATTTGGAGCAGGTTCTACCAGTACATATGCCGGCAAAGGAGCTTCTACAAAAGATGCTTCTTTTACTACTACCGTATCTGCTAGAATTGTAAAAGTATTAGAGAACGGAAACTATTTTATTCATGGAAGCCGAGAGATTTTGGTTGATGAACAAAAGCAGATTATACAAATAGGCGGAGTTATCCGTCCATACGACATAGACCAAAACAATAGAATAAGCTCTGCGCAAATAAGCGAAGCTAAGATTCTTTACCAAACGCAAGGGGATACGGATCGTGCTACAAAACAGGGATGGGGAAGTAAAATTGTTCAATCTGTTTGGCCTTTTTAGCACTTTTTTGTTTGTATTGCTCGGATTTTCTGCTTTAGAGGCAAAAGATAGTTTCAAAGAGTTTAAAAAATCGCAAACAGAGTCATTTAAAACATATAAAGATGAAAATGATAACGCTTTTAGAAGTTATCTAAAGCAGCAGTGGGAATCTTATAGTGCTTCTGTCTCAAGCCCTCTATATGAAAAGCCAAAACCTATAGATATAGCTCCTGCTCCCGCTCATGAAGCACCTTCGGTTGGGCCAAAAGTAAATATAATCGTAGATAAGCAAGGCAATGGCGCCATAAATGAGTTAAAAGATGAATCATTTGTAAAAACATCGAAAGCAGATGATGTAGTTGTTGAATTTTACGGTTCAAAGTTTGTTTACGCAATTTCACAAAACATTAAAAAAGCAAATTTTTACCCCAATAACCAAGCAGGAGTGGCAAATTTTTTTGATGCTATAGCTTCTAGCGAATATGAAGATATGGTCTTGGATATACAAGAAAAAGCAAAAGATATGCGTTTAAATGACTGGGGCGTCTATATGCTGGTTACAAAAATAGCCAATGCAACTTTTAGCGATGAGAATAATGCGAAGCTATTTAGCTGGTTTATTTTCAATAAGCTAGGATATGCAGTAAAAGTCGGAGTCGCAAAAAACAGAGTAGTACTGATGCATTATGCTACAAAAAGTATCTACTCAACCCCGACTTACACTATAGCAAATAAAAAATATTATGCTTTATGGGAGAGTGCAAAAGAGAGTCCAAAAGGGGTTGTCTCTTACAAGCAGGAGTATCCAAATGCTATAAAAGAGCTTGACCTTTCACTCGAAATACTCCCTAAATTTCAAGAAAAACGGGAAAAAAAAGAGTTAAAGTTTTCTAACTTAGGTACTACATACGCATTTTCTTTTTCTTATAACAAGAACCTTATAGATTTTATGGCTTCTTATCCGCAAGCAGATTATGAAGTGTTTTTTAATGCTCCGATGGAAGATATAACTTATCAAGAACTTGCAAACTCTTTTAAAGAGTATCTTAATGGCAAAAAATCTAGTGAAGCTATAAATTTCGTACTCCATTTTGTGCAAAATAGTTTTGATTATCAACAAGATAACGAACACTTTAGCAGAGAAAAAGTAATGTTTGCAGAGGAGACTCTCTTTTATGAGAGATCAGACTGTGAGGATAGAGCCGTACTCTTTTCTTACCTAGTAAAGAGGTTTTTTGGTATATCTGTTGTCGGCGTTAAGTATGATGACCATATGGCAACGGCACTTTATATACCGCTTGATGGAGACAAGGTAGAGATAAAATCAAAAGAGTTTATTATTGCGGATCCTACTTATAAAAATGCTTCAGTCGGTATGAGTATGCCAAAATATAAATCAATCAAGCCAAAAAGTTATATAATGGTGAAAAACAGTTGAGATAAAATATGCAAGATATAGAAAATAGCTTACTTTCGTGTGCTCAAAGCAGGTTTGCTCTTCTTAGTTATTTGGATGAAGTGCAGCATGCAAATCTTTTTTTAATCAATGTAGATAATTTTGGGAATTTTAACAGTGCTTATGGTTTTGAAAACGGAGATAAGATTTTAGTTGAAATAGCTAAATTTATAGATATGTCCAAGCCATCAATCGCAAAACTCTTTCGTGTAAATGCAGATGAGTTTGCACTTGTTTGTTTGGAGTTTTTAGACTCAAAGAGCCTCTCAAATATGGCAAGCTCTATCATCTCTTTTTTTGATCAGATGGAGATACAGATAGATGAGGAGATAAGCGTAAGAGTTTCTTTAAGTATAGGCATAGCCATAGGAAAAGGAAGTATTATACTAAACAATGCGCGAGAAGCCATAAAAGAGCTGCGCGAGCATAGCCGCGGAGCATATAAGATATATGATCCAACCTCGGCTTTTGTAAAAAAACGCCAAGAAAACATCTACTGGATTCATAAGATTAAAGAGGCATTTGAAAACGAAAGATTAAAACCGTATTATCAGCCGATTATAAATAATGAGACAAAAAAGATAGAAAAATATGAGTGTTTGGTTCGTATTTGCGACGACGGAGTGCTTGTGCCGCCTATCCGTTTTATGGAGGCTTCAAAGCTTACCGGAACACTCTCTTTAGTTACCAAAAAGATGATAGAGATGAGTTTTAAAAATTTTGCAGATGTTGAGTATGATTTTTCTATAAATATAACAAATACAGACCTCTATCTTAACTATCTTGAAGAATTTTTGCTCAAGCATTCCAGAAAAAACAATATCAATCCCTCAAGAGTTATTTTAGAGATACTCGAAGATATAGACTCTCTTAGTTCATCCGAAATCATTAACCAGTTAAATTCTCTTAGATATCACGGTTTTAAGATAGCTATAGATGACTTTGGAAGCAGAAGTTCAAATCTTTCAAGGTTATTGGAATTTTCACCGGACTATGTAAAGATTGACGGTTCTTTTATAAAAGATATTTTAACTGATAAAAAAAGCCTCATTATAGTCGAATCTATGGTCTTTTTATGTAAAAAAAGCAACATAAAAGTAGTTGCGGAGTTTGTGCATAATGCAGAAGTGCAAGCAAAGGTCGAAGCGTT
>JAUPKZ010000022.1 GCA_030837195.1 Campylobacterota bacterium | reverse complement strand
ATGATATTTTCTTTTGGGATAGTAACTCTGAGAGTTTTTATCATATCAAAGAGAATCGAACTCTTTCCACTTCGTCGCACCCCTATAAGTGAAACTATTTTTTTGCTATCAAGAGGGATGTCATACTCTCTTGGTGCGATATCTTTTATAGGTGATTCTATAAAATCTGTTATGAGTCTTTTAAATATATCTTTCATTTCTATCCTTTTACATAAGGATAATTATAGTATATTTTGTACTTTTAGTAAAGACTGTTGTATTAGTCCTTAACATTTGGCACTGAACGATTTTTTAGCATATTATTTTTCACGAGCTGGGCAAAGACAAAATTTTGTAAATCCGTTTCACAAATATTTCACAAATAATAATCATAATACATAAAATATATATAAAGGATGAAAGATGACAAAGATTTTACTAGCGTCGTTATTGGTTGCTACTGTTTGTATGGCGGAAGAGAGCTATGCGGATCATGAAGCGAAAATGCAGCAAATGCAAGAGCGCACTCAAAAACAAGACGGTACGGGTGAGCAAAACAGAGAAAGAAAGCAAAATAAAAACGGCTCAGGCAAATCAGAAAATGCGGGGTCTGGTCCAAAAGACGGCACAGGAAACAAATACAAAGGCTCAAACGGCGGGGGGAGAAGATAAAATGCAAGTAAACTCTAATTGCTCGATGCAACAAACACAGATGAGAAAAATGGACGGTTCAGGCGGTGGTCAAGGCGGCATGAAAGATATTATGCAAAGTCTATCTACTGAAGATAGAGCAATGCTAAAAGAGCAGTTAAGCACAATGACTCAAGAAGAAAGAATGGCTACCGTTGAGCAGATGAAAGCAGTCGATGCAACTACTCTAAGTTCACAAGACTACACTCAAGCACTTCTTGATTTACTAAATAAAAATACCGCAGAAGAAACAACAACGGACAGCTTTTCCGTATATGCATAACAAATATTACACGCTAAGAAGCTCTTGTGAGCTCTTACCGATATAATTTCATAATAACTACTCATGTCTTAGTGCATCTATAGGGTTTAGTCTTGCGGCTTTTTTTGCCGGAAAATAGCCAAATACTACTCCTACACAAGTTGAAAATAAAAATGATATAACGATTATACCGTTGTTAAATTCAAGAGGAAGTTCAAAAAACATACTTATACCAACACCAAAACCGACTCCTACTAAAATCCCTATTACACCGCCTAGCGAAGCTAGAACTATAGCTTCGACCAAAAACTGTAAAAGCACTTCTCTCTCCATAGCTCCTATGGCTAGTCTTATGCCTATCTCTCTTGTTCTCTCCGTAACTGAAACAAGCATTATGTTCATTATCCCTATGCCGCCAACTAAAAGGCTAATCGCCGCAACCGCACCAAGAAGCAGTGTAAGCATTTGTGTTGTAGATGATAAAGTTTGCAGAGTATCACGCATATCGTGTATGTTAAAATCATTCTCCTCATTGAGTGCTATATGTCTTCTTTGCTGCATAAGAGATGTCAGCGATGATTTTACTTCCTCTATGCTTGAAGCCGATACGGATGATATCATAATGTGCGATATATCTTGATTGCCGCTTATACGCCTTTGAAACATACGCAGAGGCACGACAACCAAGTCATCTTGATCCATACCAAACATCGCTGCACCTTTTGGCTCTAAAACTCCTATGATTTGACAACTAAAACCCTCAAGTCTAAGCGACTCGCCTAGCGGGTCTTCATTTGCAAAAAGCTCTTTTCTTATAGTCTCCCCTATAACACAAACACTCAGACCTGAGCGAATCTCCGCTTCATTAAAGTTTCTACCCTCTACAAAATTCCAATCTTTAATGATAAAATAGTCATTTGTTGTTCCTGCAATCGTTGTTGAGTGATTTTTATTTCCATAGACGGCTCTAAGCGTACTTGAGCCTACGGGCGAGACTCCTTTTACATCATTTATCTCTCTTTTGATGGCATCCACATCGCTATATGTAAATTTTTTTGCACCAAGCTCACTTGTAGGAGGTCCTTTTCTCTCTTGTCCTGGCATAAGGATAAGCATATTTGTACCGAGCTTTGAGATACTTTGCGTTATATATGCAGTTGTTGCATCTCCTAGCATTACCATTGCTATAACGGATGCTATCCCTATAACTATGCCTAGAGTCGTTAGGGCGGAGCGCATTATATTTCTGCGTATCTCACGAAGAGCAAGTAAAAAAGCATTCCATATCATTATGTGTTTCCTACTATTTTTCCGTCTCTAAAGACTATCTTTCTTGAAGCATACCGTGCCATCTCCTCCTCGTGTGTTACCATGATGATTGTTATGCCTTTTTCTTTGTTAAAAGAGTTTAGAAGCTCCATTATCTCTATACTTTTTTGAGTGTCAAGATTACCTGTGGGCTCATCTGCCAAAAGCACTAAAGGGTTTGTGACTATTGCTCTAGCTATAGCAACTCTTTGTTGTTGTCCGCCTGAGAGCTGTGCAGGGGTATGGTGTGCAACATTTTCCAGCCCCACACTCCTGAGTGCTTCCATCGCCGCTTTACGCCTCTCCTCGGCTCTAAATCCACGATAGAGCATAGGAAGTTCGACATTTTCTACAGCAGTTGTCTTTCCCAAAAGATTAAATCCTTGAAATACAAACCCTATGTAGTTTCTGCGAAGAAGAGCTTTTTGATCAAGAGAGAGTGTTTCAACATTTATACCTTCAAATATATATTCACCGCTGCTTTGAGCATCAAGACACCCTATGATATTCATCGCAGTGGATTTTCCGCTTCCGCTTGGACCCATAATCGCAACAAACTCACCTTTTTTTATTCTAAAACTAACCCCACACAAAGCATAAGTCATAGCCTCATCGCTTCCGTAAGATTTTACTACCTCTTTTAGCTCTATTACAAAATCATTTTGAGAAGTTGTCATTATTTTTTTCTATCCCGATAATTATCAAATCATCCATAGATAGATTTGAGTCTGTTACGGCAGTATATACACCGTCGCTCTTTGAAGTTTTTATCTCTTTTTTAATTGCTTTTTTCTCTTGAAATACCCATATATGCTTTGTGGCATCTTTTTGTTTTGCATCTTCATTTGGAGGGGTAAATCTCAAAGCGCTATTTGGAATGCTAAGCATATCTTCACTTATAGATGTTGTTATGTATGCACTTACCGTCATACCGGGGCGCAAAAGAAGTTCTGCATTATCAACCTCGACAACAGTGTCATAAGTAACTACTCCGTTTACTATCTCTGAGTTTAGGCGAAGTTGTGTTATGACTCCGTTAAATTTTTTATCACTGTAAGCATCCACACTAAATTCTACATTTTGCCCCTCTTTTACTTCTCCTATATCTGCTTCATCGACGCTGAGGATAACTCTCATTTTTGTCAAATCTTTTGCCATTTTAAAGAGTATGGGAGTTTGCATAGCAGCCACTACTGTCTGCCCGACTTCCGCCTTTCTCTCTAAAACAATACCATCGATTGGGGAGAGGACGACGGCTCTATCAAGATTATATCTGTTCGTTTGAACCTCAAAAGATGCCTGTTTCGCTTGAGCAAGAGCTACATCATAATTAGCTTTTGCCTTTTGTAGTGTAGTATGTGCTTCATCCACCTCTTTTTTAGAAGGGTAGCTACCGCCTGTAGAGCTGTAGATATCCTCCACTCTTTTATACTCATTTTTTGCATATTCAAGCGAGGCTTTTGCTTCAACTATGTTTGCTTCATAGCGAAGCAGTGCCGCTTTTGAGCTATCAAGTGCGGATTTTAGACGAGTAGTATCTAGCTTTGCCATAACCGCTCCTGCCTTAACACGGTCATTATAATCAACCAACACCTCTCTAATCGTACCGGACACCTCTATCCCCACTTCAACAGAGTTTGTAGGCTCTAAATTTCCCGTTGCCAAAACTTTTGTAACTATGGTTCTTTTTTGCGGTAAAACAGTTTTATATTTTATAATATCATTTGATTTTTTATAGTTATACACTCCATAACCACCTCCGCCGAGTAGAAAAAAGAGTAGAGAGATAAAGAGATATTTTTTATATTTTGAGCTTTTTTTTGGCTCTATTTGCAAAGTATTTTTTATATCACTCATCTTTTATCCTTGCGTGTATTGATGCTAAAATATAGCTTTGAGAGTTCCGTCTCGATATCAAGTTCGTTTATCCTGATATTGTACTCCTCGATGGCTCTTGTGTTTTTTAGAGTATCCAAATCATACTTTGACTTTGTGCCGCTTTGCACCTGTGCTTCTAAAACTTTGATGATTTCATCATAAAAGTTGATATTTTTTTGAGTTATAGCTATATGGTTTTTATAACTTTGTATAAGCTCTTTTGATTGTTTGTATATTGCCTCTTTTGCTCTTATGTCGTCGTTTGTGATATGGAGCTGCTTCATATACGATGCTCTGGCTTCCTCTTTTACATAAGAGGCATTATATGTCAGCGGTATATTTACACTCACGCCCGCGCTATAGTAACTGCCGTCGTACCCGTAAGACAAACTAGAGCCTCTTGGAGTATAGTCCATATAACCTGCTTGTGTATTTATGCTTACATATGGCAGATAACTGCTTTTTGTTGTATCGTAGAGATGAGCGTATATCTTCCTTTGTGCGTTATCATAAAGTATATCAAGACTATTTTTTACATATTCATCTTTATCTACAAGTTCAAATGAGCCTATTTCAAAACCGCGAAGGTCTATATCGCTTATCTTTGCTATTTCGATGCGTTGTTTTTTTAGATTGTATTCAAGCGTGGTATATATCTTTTGTTCGGCAATCCTGCTCATCAAAGCATTATTTAGCTCTGTTATATCCGACTTTCCCGCCTCATAGAGCTTTTGCTTTATAAATATTTCAATATCGTGATTTTTAAGTTTTATATTACTTTGCTCTAACTCATACTCAATTTTTTTATGGTTTAAAATCGCTGTATATAAATCCAAATTAAGTGAGGCTATATCTTTTTTAAGTTTTATGCTATTTGCATTTTTATACTCATTTGCATAAGCCACTTGCGACTCTATACCGCCTGAGCGATATATATCTTGCGATATGGAAGCACCTGCTTTTTTAACATCGCCATAAGTATCATTTGCACTTTTATCATAGCTATAACTAGCACCGATATTGAGTGGAGCTATCCAATTATATTTTAACTTTTGGCTTGCCGCCTCATACTCATTTTTTTGCTCATTTAAAAGTTTTTGCTTCTCTTGTGACAAAAGCTCACTCTCCTGCGCATTTAAAACAGCGCAAAAGAGTAAAAAAATATGAATTTTATGTTTCATTCATTACCTTATATATAATCTTCTATCGTTAAGGCTTTAGTAGTAGTAAATTTTAGCTATTTTAGAGTAAATAAAGGGCAACATACTCCCATAAAGGAAGTATAAATTTTTAAATAGCATAGTTTGCAGTAGATAGATTTAAACTAGTAACATTAAAATTGAGGCTGAAGAAACGGTATAACCTGCTTTTTACGGCTTAGCACTCCATCTAGCCATGCTTGATTGTTTTCTATTTTTACATTAAAAGCATTTTCCACTTTTGAAACATCATCACTTAAAACTAGCAGCCTTGATCCCTCTTCCATAATATCGGTTAGAAGTATAGCGATTGTATGAAGGCTATCTTCTGCTTTCATTAGTTTCATATCTTCAAAAAGCTCATCTATTCTGTTATCTAAAACAGATATATCAACCATCTCTAACTGCCCTATTCCCACTTTTGTACCATTCATATCAAAAGCTTTATAGTCTCTTGTATTTAGATTTCTAGCACTTGCACCATCAACGGCAGACTTTGCTATAAACATCTCCATAGCAAGAGCTTTATAATCCTCAATGCCGCAAATTTGGCTAAGTTCTTTTACGGCTTTAGTATCCTCTTTTGTACATGTAGGAGATTTGAAGATAACAGTATCGCTAAGAATCGCACACATCATCATACCGGCTATATTTTCCGGAATATCAACTTTATAGTAGTCAAACATCTGCTTGATTACCGTATTTGAACAACCAATCGGGCGAATCCAGCACTCAAGAGGAGTGTCAGTTGTTATATCTCCTAGCTTATGATGATCTACAATACCTAAAATAGTTGCTTCTTTGATATCTTTTGGAGCTTGAGCGAGATCCGAAAAATCTACTAAGTAAACTTTTTCACCTGCATAAGAAGTTTTTAGCTCAGGAGCATTCGTATTAAACTTATTCAATATAAACTCGGTCTCCGGAGATATATCGCCTTGACGGGTAGCTACACAATCTTCACCTAATTTATTTTTTAGATATGCCAGAGATATTGCTCCAACTATTGAGTCTGAATCTGGGTTTGTATGACCGAAAATATATGTTGACATTTTTAACCTTTAATTTTTTTGCAATTATAATACTTTTAACTGCAATTTTACAAATATGGTATAGAATTCGCTTTATATTTTATATATTCATAGGGTACTTAATGAAGTATGTTTTTATGGCTATTTTTATAGCTACGATTTTTCAGATTACTTTGTGGATTAGCGATGATAAAAAAGTTATAACTCCACCCGACGCACAAAAAGTTATTCAATCATTTTCATATTCTCCATATATCGGAAACGATAAAACACCTCGTATTTATGCGGAGGCAAAAAAAGATTTAACCGTCTTAAAAAAACTAACCAATAAAGTCAGGCTATATGCTTCTCAAGATGCAAGATATGTAATTGAGGCCGCAAAAGATTTAAATATGACTATTGATTTTGGTATTTGGATATCTGCTGATAAAGAAGCCAATGAAAAAGAGATAGAAGAAGCATCAAACTATATAAGATTTTATTACGATATGATAGACTCTGTTATAGTAGGAAACGAGGTTTTACTTAGAGCCGATGTTACGGAAGATGAACTTGTGTCATACATAAACAGGGTTAGAGAAACCGTAGCCGCTATACGAAAAGAGAAGATTGAAGAAGCAAAAAAAACAACTATTGATAATCAAAAAAATTTAAAAACTAAAAAGAAAGCAAAAGGTACAAAAGCAGATGTTAAAAGAATACCTATTTCATCGGCAGATATTTGGTACACTTGGCATGAACACCCTGATGTAGCAAACTATATCGACTTTATGACCGTGCATATACTACCGTATTGGGAAAAGGTTGATGTAAAATCTTTTATACCTTTCTTTGAAAAGACATACAAAGAGATGGAAGAGAAATTTCCCGGTAAGAAGCTATTTATCGGAGAGTTTGGATGGCCTAGCCGAGGGTATAACAACGAAGACGCTAAAGCAAGTCTAAAAGATCAAGCTACTGCAATTAGACAGTTTTTGATTTTGGCAAAAGATAAGAAATACTCCTACAACATCATCGAAGCCTTTGATCAACAATGGAAAGGCAAGTATGAGGGGAGCGTTGGACCTTACTGGGGAATATTTGATGAAGATAGAAACCAAAAGTTCCAACTTCAAGGACCTGTTATACTAGAACCGATGTGGGTTGAGGAGATGCTTTTATCGGTTTTTATAGGCATTATACTCATCTACTTTGGGCTAAGAAACGAGAGAGTAAACTTCTGGCACGCTATGGTATATGGTGTCGTAGCACAAGGTATGGCGTTTAGTATCGTTATGGCTGCCATGTACCCTTTTGTACACTATATGAACTTCGGTACATGGGTAATGTGGACCATGGGACTTGTATTGATGTTACCTCTGACCATTATAACTCTTGCAAAAGCGAACGAGCTGTTTAAATTTACCATAGGGGTTAAACCTCAAAGGCTTATAAAAGATGCTAAAAAATCATCTTATGAGCCGCTTGTGAGTATTCATGTTCCGGCATACAAAGAGCAACCTCATGTACTTATAGAAACACTTGAGGCACTATCAAAATTAAAATACCAAAATTATGAAGTTTTAGTTATTATTAACAACACTCCTGAAGATTACTACAAAACACCTGTAAAAGAGTATTGTGAAAAACTCGGAGAAAAATTTATCTTTTTAGATATAAAATGTACTGGCTTTAAAGCAGGAGCTTTAAATGAAGCGCTAAACTATACTAGTAAAGATGCACAGATACTCGCCGTTATAGATGCCGACTATGTCGTAGAGAGCAACTGGTTAAGCGACTTAGTTCCTGTTTTTGAAGATGAAAAAGTAGCACTCGTTCAAGCTCCACAAGACCACAGAGACGGTAATGAATCGCTTCTAAAAAGAGCCATGAATGCGGAGTATGCAGGTTTCTTTGATATCGGTATGGTTAAGAGAAATGAAGAAAATGCCATAGTTGCACACGGTACTATGATAATGGTTCGCTTAAGTGCTATGAAAGAAGTAGGCGATTGGACTACCGACACTATAGTTGAGGACTCAGAGCTTGGACTTAGACTCTTTGAGGCAGGTTATATTGCACATTACACAAGCAAAAGATATGGTTATGGGCTTCTTCCGGATACCATTGAAGCATTTAAAAATCAAAGACACAGATGGGCTTACGGTGCAGTTCAAATCCTTAAAAAACATTGGCAAAACTTTAAACCTTCATCAAAAACGCTTACCGGTCCTCAGAAGTTCAATTTTATGACGGGATGGTTTTTTTGGCTAAGTGATGCCCTCGGTACAATGACTGCCGTTTTAAATATTTTATGGACTCCCGTAATTATATTTATCGGCGTAACTATACCGACACTAGCTCTTACAATTCCTATTCTTATATCGTTTTTGGTAAATCTGCTTCATGCATTTATATTATATAGAACAAGAGTAAAAATAGATTTTGTAAGCTCATTCTTGGGTGCAATCGCAGCTATGAGTTTGCAACTTACTATATTTAGAGCAGTTTGGGATGGGTTTGTTAAAGACAATCTTCCATTTAAAAGAACCGAAAAAGGCGGAAACACTAAAAAACGCTCAGACAACCCTATGAAAGATGAGCAAATACTTGCTATATTACTATTTGCATCGTTTGTAGCTCTTGTGGTTACAAATAAACAGCAAATCGTTGAAGTATATCTTTTCGCATTTACTATTTTAGTGCAGAGCATCCCGTATTTCTCTGCAATAGCGTTAAGAATCATAGAAAAGCGTTGCTCAAAATGAGACACTACATAGACTTTATTACACGGCATTACAAAGCCGTATTTATATTTATGTTTATTGTGACGGCTATATTTACATATTACTCGAGGTATCTAAATATAGATGCTTCCGCGGAAACTCTGCTTTTAGAAAACGATAAAGATTTAAAACTTACCCGTGAAGTTCACGGGCGCTATATAAGCCCCGATTATTTGGTAATTGCTTTTACTCCAAAAGATAATATGCTTAGTGATACCACTATCGCTACTATCAAATCTCTAAAAGAATCTCTTTTAAAAATTGATGGCGTAGAGAGCATAACTACACTACTTGATGTACCGCTTCTTCAAAGTCCGCCTATTGCAGTCTCTGAAGTCGTAAAAAATGTCAACACCGTATCAAAAGGCGGTTTTGATGCGGCTATGGTTCAAAATGAGCTAACAACGAGCCCTTTATATGCAAAAAATTTAGTAAGCGAAGATTTTAAAACAACTGCCATAGTAGTAAATTTAAAAGATGATGAAAAATATATAACTCTTCTAAAAAATAGAAATGCTTTTTTAGAAATAAAAGACAAAAGAGCCTTAAATGCAGAAGAAAAAGAAGAGTATAAAAGAGCAAAAAAAGAGTTTAAAGAGTATGTAAACAGTACTAAAAACGATACACATAAACTTATAGAAAATGTTCGCAAAACGATAGAACCGTACAGAACAAGCGGTGAACTTGTTTTAGGCGGCGTTATAATGATAGCAGATGATATGATTAGCTTTGTAAAAGATGACATAGCAATCTATGGAAGTGCTATTTTAGCCATTATGGTATTTATGCTATGGATTATTTTTAGACAAATTCGATTTGTCATCCTGCCTATTGCTATCTCGTTTTCGGCGGTAGTTATCACAGCCGGTCTTATAGCTCTTGTCGGACTGGATGTAACGGTTGTTTCATCAAACTTTGTTGCTATGCAGCTTATCACGACACTATCGTTAGTCATACATTTAATTGTCTCTTACCGTGAAGAGTATGCCCTCTTTCCTCATTACACTCAAAAAGAGCTAATAGAAACTACGCTGCATAGGATGTCGGTACCATCTGTTTTCATTATCCTTACATCAGTTGCCGGTTTTGCTTCTTTGATGACTTGCGATATTCAGCCTATTATAGATTTGGGAACAATGATGAATATAGGCGTTACTGTTTCTCTGGTTACGGCATATCTCATATTTCCATCAGTAATGCTTATATTGCCTAAAAGGAAGCCTGTTTTAACTTTTGACAATGCTTTTACACTAAATACAAAATTTGCATATATAGTAGAGCATCATAGCAAATGGATACTTTTAACGGTTGTTTTTATTCTCGCATTTAGTTTTTACGGTGTTACTAAATTAATCGTAGAAAATAGCTTTATAAACTATTTTAAGGAGAGTACGGAAATCTATAAAGGTATGCAAAAAATAGACAATGATTTAGGCGGTACTACTCCGCTTGAAATTGTTGTTAGATTTCCAAAAGCTGAATCAAAAGCAGTTAATTCTAAACCTGTTCAAGAAGAGCAAAATGATGAGTTAAGTGAATTTGCAGATGAGTTTAAGTCTGAAGAAGACGATTCTAAGTATTGGTTTTCAGAACAAAAAATGCAAACTATTGTAAAAGTGCATGATTATCTTAAGTCAATCCCTGAAATAGGCAATGTATCATCACTTGGAACACTCTCTCATGTAGGCAAAATACTAAAGGACGGTAAAGATTTTGACGGGTTTGAGATGGCGCTTTTATATAATGAATTGCCACTGGAATTTAAAAAGATTTTATTACTTCCTTATGTAAATATCGAGCATAACGAAGCTAGATTTGTCGTACGCATCATAGACTCAAACGATGAGTTAAGAAGAGATGCACTTTTGAAAAAAATGAAAGAAGAACTTCATACAAAAGTAGGGCTAAATAAAGAAGATTACGATATGGTCGGAATGATGGTACTTTATAATAATATGCTTCAGTCTCTCTTTGATTCTCAGATATCGACTCTTGGGCTTGCTCTTTTACTGCTTGGAAGTATGTTCTTGTTTCTATTTCGCTCTATTAAAATCGCTATGTTGGCAATTAGCGTAAATATGGTTCCAATCAGCGTAATCTTCGGCATAATGGGTGTTATGAACATTCCGCTAGATATTATGAGTATCACAATAGCTTCAATTGCTTTGGGTATTACGGTTGATAATACCATACACTACTACTATCGCTTTAGAGAGGAATTAGCTGTTGATGGAGATTATGTAGCCTCAATGCACAGATCTCATGCAACTATAGCTTTTGGTATGTTTTACTACTCCATCGCAACGATAGTCGGGTTCTTGGTTTTAATTACTTCCAACTTCATACCAACACTTGTTTTTGGGCTTTTAACGGTTATAGTTTTACTCGTTGCTATTGTATCGGATTTACTATTTTCACCGTATCTGGTGCTACTCTTTAAACCTTTTGGAGTCAAGGGCACCTCTAAAAATTAGCGTGTTCTTGCTATAGTCTGAGCATATTTTACTTTGTCTGTGACTTTTATATTTAGCTCCAGCATATCTTTTTGAGCTAAAATAACTATAGTAGAGCCCATCTCAAAACAGCCAAAATCATCACCCTTATTTAGGTACATGTTTTCATAGTCATATGCTTGTGTCACTAATTTGTCACTATTTGTTTTTATTCTCTCATCAAAAGAGACTTGCATAACTCCGACATTTAAAGCACTAACTAAAATCATATAAAACTTCTTACCCTCTGTCGTTTCACAAAAAAGCACTACTCTTTCGTTTTCTACAAAAAGGTTTGCTCTTTTTTTGAGTGAAGGTATATTCACGGGGTAAAATTTACCGGGAATATGTACCGCTCTTAATACTTTTAAGTTTGTTGGCACATGATAACGATGATAATCTTTGGGCGATAGATAAAAGTTTATAAACTCTCCGCCGTAAACTATCTCTTTTTCCTCTTTGCTAAAGGCATCACCCAAAAGCTCATCCGCATTATATATCATCCCTTTTATCTGCAATGCATATCTGCTATCTAGTTTGCCGCACTCTGTTATCAAAGAGTCACAAGGAGATATAAAATCGCTACTGTCTAGTGAAAAAGTTCTTTCTTTTCTTAACTTCCTCGTAAAAAGTGCATTGAGCGAGCTATATGTTTTTGGGTCATTAAACTCACTCATATCGAGCCCCATAATATTTACATAAGAACTATTTATAAAATCTTGCAGAGGCTTTGAAAACTCTTTATTTGCAAATTTGCCAAAAATTTGTGATATTGCCGATGTGATATGCCTACTCATTCTTGCGTCCTTATCTCTCTCTTTGCTATCTCTTCTATAAGCACCGTTGCGTATGAACCTTTTGGAAGATAAAAATTAAGCTCATAATGTGCATCCTCACTCTTATAACGCCCTTCAATGTTTAGCGGATATACCCATGCATATCTTCTTGCGCCGTCTTCGTCTATCTCAGTATCGAAATCTTTTTCTAAATCTCTTGCCGCTAGGTTTGCTCTTTTTACTCTTTTACCGCATAAAAGCCCTGTAACGGAAATATCTCTTTTGTCATATCTATCCAAATCGCTCTCTTCCCATGCAAACTCAAAAAGTCTGCCGTGCGGATAGTGTTCCATCAAATCACCGCTTAGAAGCTTTAAGGGATGTCTTTGTGCTTTCATTTTTAAAAGCTCTTCTTTTGATATATTCAATAACGGTTCAAGCTCTCTAATCTCAAATTTTTCAACAAGCTTGCTAATTTCAAGCCTTCTACTCAACCACAAGTTAAATAAATGGCTTTGATATGCACTAATTAAAAACTCTCTTACTTTATGATTTCGCTCTTTTTTTAGCCCTTTTACAATTTTCTCACCCTCTATATGGTTATCTCCGTCATTGCCGAATCTCTGATATCCAAAGTAGTTAGGCATACCGAAATTTGTTATATTTTTAAGTACTTCGTCTATCTTTGTTGCGGCAGTCGGGTTTACTTTTTTAAGATTTATATAAAACTTATTTCCACTGAGATGCCCTACTCTTATCTTGTTGTTATGATATGTTTTTGATAAAATCTTAATATTTTCATGTTCAAAAGCATCCATCTGCGCTTCATACTTTTTATGCAAAGATATATATTGCTTTGTCATAGCGTGCTTATCTTTAAGACCTGCATAGCCTATCTCTTTATTTTTTATCCCTAAATAGTTTGCTACTGCGCTTATGAGTTCAGGGGTCGAGAGATCTTTTTTTCTGACAAATAGTACAAGATGTTCGCCCTCCCCGCAAAATTGGTAAAGAGGAACTTCTTCAACCACAAAGTCTCTGGGAGACTGTCTAAAATGAAACTCTATGCTTGAGTGTGAGAGTGAGTAAAATCTATCCATAATTATCCTATTGAAAATGATGCGCTTTGCACACATTTTTGTAATTTTTTCTTATACATTCGCCTATTATGTTTATAGGCGTCTTAGCCAATTTTGCCCTTCTTAGAAGCGCTTTTTTATGCCTTTTGTCAAACCCAAAAAGTATTTCATACTCTTCTGCGCTGCAAAACAAACTCTTTGGCATTTTTTTATAAAATCTAAAACCTAAGGCGTTTGCATTTGCAAGCTTTCCCAAATCGCTTCCAAGTCCATCAGAGAGATCCATAGCAGCATTTAGATACCTATCGCAATGGGCTATAAATTTATCTCTTAGTTTAATGTTGACAAACTTAGATTTTTTATGAATTTTTCCTAAATTGAACAGTTTTTTTAAATCTTTTGCGCTCTTGCCTACCTCGCCGGTGTAGGCAATAAGATTGTTCGGCTTAAGACCGTGTCTAAAAAGCGGCTTTTTCGTCTCAGAGATAATAGTAATCGTTATATCAAGCTTTGTGTTGGCTATAGTATCTCCGCCGATTATCTCTACACCGTATCTTTTTGCACAATCCTTAAACCCGTTTGAGAGCTCAACCATTTGCGACTTTGTTATATCCTTAGGCATTGCAACACTTAAAAGCGCATATTTTGGCTTTGCATTCATAACAATTGCATCCGATATATTTACACTCATCGCTTTATACGCTATTTGATAATGGCTCATCCAGCATTTTTTAAAATGTACGCCCTCAAAAAAAGCATCTTTTGAATAAACTCTGCCGTCTATATATGCACCGTCATCACCGATATGCTTGTTCTCAAAGAGCGAAATAAAATAGTTTTCCAAATTCAAATGTACTTCTTAAGCGGCTTAAGTTTCAATTAAAGCCAATGTCTATAAAATAGTGTCTTATTATATCATCTTTTAGATTGGAAAATTATTATGAAATACTCGGCGAAAAAGATATTTAGAAGCATCTTCTACTCTCTTGTCATAGCAATAGTTGTTCTTATAAGCAGTATTATTACTTCAGCCGATTTTAGTAATTCATATGAAAAAATAGATAACTTGTACTCATTAAAAGAGAAAGCATCTCAGTTAAAATCACTCTCAAAAGATAATCATGAGCTTATTATGCTACAAAACGGCACAATACATCTAGTGATACAAAATCAGATTGAAGGGCTTAAAAGCTCTTATAATTTTAATTTTATTGAGAAAATGATTTTATCAAACACTAAAGAGTATCTAGCAGATTTGGAAAAACTTGGCAAACATGCCATAAACTTTAACAATAGCTCGGATGCCTATTTTAAAAACTCCAAATCAAGCGAAGACGAAGAGATAAAAAGAGTTGCGTTTGAAGCAAGTTATTATGCTTTTATAGAACAAATTGACCTTCTTATATCAAAGTCCATCGGCTACAACAAAGAAAAGCATGCTATTGAAAACAATATTTTATATTTACTCCTTATTATGCTTCTTCTTATAGCGCTATGGTATAAAAAAAGCACTGATGCTATTTATAATGATTTAGCCTTTTTGCACAACATCGAAAAAGCAAATCATACCATTTTTACAAAAGAGGCGGACGCAATTGCTTTTAGAATGAAACGAAAACCTAGCGTATCTGAAAATCCTGCTATGCTTGACCCTATAACCGGCGTTAGTAATTTAAAAGGATTAATGAACTCTTATGCAGAAAAAAAAGGGATGAAAGAGAGCAATTTCACCTCCGTAACGGTTTTTGAGATAGATAATTTTTCAAAATCAGAAAAAAAATATTCAGATGAATTTACAAATGATATACTTAAAAAAATTGCATATACGATAGGTCTGCATGAGCAAGTAACAGATGTTGTTGCCAGAACTGACTACAATCAGTTCATAATAGTATTGTCAAGACCAAATAAGGAACTAGGTTTTAAGGATGCGGACACTATAAGACAAAGCATATCCGAACTTAAATTTAGCTCTGCACAAACAGGAAGCATAACCGTAACAGTAAGCGGCGGGTATGTCATAAAACCAAATAATGTAACTCTTGAAGAGTCTATAAAGCAAGCAAAAAAAGTGCTTCAACATGCAAAAGGAGTCGGTATAAATACTATCTCTCAGGTTAAAGATCTTGCGCAGAGTGAACTAAAATCATAAAAAAATGTTTCAATAAGTAATGAAAAAAATAGCTTTATTAGGCTATTTGAGTCATATCGCAACACTTAATAGATTTAAAATAACTTTTTATCCTCTACAAAGAGTAAAAATTGTATAATCCGCTTATTTTTATCATTTATTAAAGGAAAGCTAATGGGTATTCCTATTTATACTTACGATGCTATAGTTGTAGGCGCAGGCTTGGCAGGATGTGCTGCTGCAAGAGAGTTGCAAGTTGCAGGTAAAAAAGTTGCCGTTATCACAAAGCTTCATCCGCTAAGAAGCCACTCAGGTGCTGCTCAAGGCGGTGTTAATGCAGCTTTTAGCGACAAAGACAGTGTTGAGTTGCATGAGTTTGATACGGTAAAGGGAAGCGACTATCTAGCCGATCAAGATGCTGTTGAGTTTATGTGTAAAAATGCACCTGAGACTATCCGTTGGGTTGAGAGAATGGGTGCTGCATTTAGCAGAACTGCAGATGGCAAAATAGCTCAAAGACCTTTTGGCGGACAATCATCTCCTAGAGCTTGTTATGCAAAAGACAGAACAGGTTTAACGCTTCTTCAAACCATATACGAACAAGCTTTTCGTTCCGGTGTTAAGTTTTGGGATGAGTGGTATGTAAATGATTTAATTTACAAAGACGGCAAGGTTTCTGGTGTTATAGCTTTTAACATAAGAGATATGCAGGTGGCTATATTTAATGCAAAATCAGTAATGTTTGCAACCGGCGGCTATGCAAGAAGCTACAAAATCAACTCAAACGCTCATGCAAATACAGGCGATGGGCTATCAATAGTAGCTAGACACGGTCTTCCTTTGGAAGATATGGAGTTTGTGCAGTTTCACCCATCAGGTCTCTCAGGCAACGGTGTTTTAATCTCTGAAGCAGCCCGCGGTGAAGGCGGTCGCCTGTTTAACTCTCTTGGCGAGAGATTTATGGAAAAATACGCTCCAAATGCTATGGAATTAGCTTCAAGAGATGTCGTAAGCCGTGCCATTTTAAATGAAATCAGAGAAGGCAGAGGTGTTGGTCCTAGAAAAGATGCGGTTTACATAGATGTAACACATTTAGGCAAAGACATCATTATGCAAAGACTTCCTGAACTTCGTGATTTAGCTCTTACATTTTTAGGGCTTGATATGATAAAAGAGCCTATCCTTATATCTGCTACTGCTCACTACTCTATGGGCGGTATTCCGGTAAACATAGCAGGAAATGTACGCAAAAACAACACTGAGTTTGTAGAAGGTTTTTATGCAGCAGGTGAGTGTTCTTGTGTTTCTGTACACGGCGCAAACCGCCTTGGTGCGAACTCTGTGCTTGAAGCACTGCTTTTTGGACGCTTTGTCGGTAAAACTATGGTAAGCGAGATAGATAGCATACCTCTTCGCCCTGCAACTGAGGCCGATGCCGCAACTGCACTAAAAGAGATAGAGTTTGTTCTAAACAATAACGGTGAGGAGACGATTCCTGCCTTAAGAGAAGAGTTGCAACAGTGTATGACTGCAAACGCAGGTGCATTTAGAACAGGTGAAACCCTCTCTATCGCTAGCGCAAAGATAAAAGAGCTAAGAGAGAAATTTAAACATATCCGTATCAAAGATAAATCAAAAGTGTTCAATACTGAAATGCAAGAAGCTATAGAGTTTGGGCATATGCTTGACTATTCCGCGTTTATTGTCGAGAGCGCAATCGAGAGAAAAGAGAGCCGCGGAGCACACTATAGAGAAGACTATCTTGCAAGAGACGATGAAAACTTCCTAAAACATACAATGGCTTATATGGACAACAACGGCAATATTTCACTTGAGTATATGCCTGTAGTTTTAGGCAAACACGAACTTAAAGCTAGAAACTACTAAGGAGGAGAAATTATGAGTACAAACACAATTACTACACAAAAAGTAAACTTCAAAGTATTTCGCTTTAATGCTGATGAAGATTATCTTCCGTACTATGAAAACTACACTATGGATATTACTTCCGAAGAGGTAGTCCTAGATGTATTAAACAGGATAAAATGGGATCACGACGGTAGTTTTTCATATAGAAGAAGCTGTCGTCACGGTATATGCGGAGCTTGTGCCATCAAAGTAAACGGTCGCTCTACTCTTGCTTGCAAAGAGAGTATGACTACGATGATAGAGTATTTCGGAAACGAGATAACTTTAGAGCCGCTCAGCACTAAAAGAGCTATAAAAGATATGATTATCGACAAAGGCGACTTTTGGGATAAGCATGCAGCCGTTACGCCTTATCTTGTTGCAGATATAGACGAGTGCCCATCATGCGAGAACTTAGTGTCGCCTCATGATGCAGAAGAACTTGACGAAGCAGATTTATGTATCCAGTGTGGTGCATGTCACTATGCTTGTCCTGTTGTTGATATAAATCATGACTTCTTTGGACCTGCGGCATTTGTTGCAGCTTATAGATTTGAGTCGGATGTTCGTGACAGCGACGGCGAGCGCCTTATCAATGTAAATGAAGAAAAACAGGGTGTTTGGGACTGTGTCAAATGTTTTGAATGTGCGGAAGTATGTCCAAAAGATATCAATCCAATCAACAAAATCACTAAACTTCACCAAATGGCATTTCAAAGAGGTGTTGCAAAAAATAATGTTGCAACGCGCCATGCAGTCGGATTCTTACACTCTATCAAAAAATACGGAGTACTTGATGAAGGCGGCTTAGTTCTCTACTCTGAGGGAGCTCATATAGTAAAACATATACCGGTAGCGCTTCAGATGTTTAGAAAAGGCAAAATAGTAATGCCGTGGAACATAGTAAAATCTGACAAACTTGATGAAATTCAAAAACTTATAAAATCATCATCAACAGTAAAGTTCTAGGAGTAAGTTAAATGAAAAAATTAAAATATGCACTTTTTACGGGATGTACGGCAAAGCAAAGTACTCCTGAGCAGATGATGTCAACTATGGCAGTTGCTAGAAAACTAAACATTGAGATGATAGAACTAACCGAGGCTTCATGTTGCGGAGCTTCTCACTTGCAAGACTATGATGACTTTTTATCTCTTGTACTAAATGCCAGAAACATAGCTTATGCAGAAAAGCACGGTTTAACTATGGTAACTATCTGCAATACTTGTCAGCTAAATACGGCTATGACGAAACATAGACTTGACAAAAACCCAGAGTTAAAAGCAAGAGTAAACGAGAAGCTTGCAGAGGTTGGTTTGGAGTATAAAGGTACTTCAAATGTTATCCATTTCCTCTACGCTATCATAGATGATTTTGGCTTAGATAAAATCAAAGAGATGGTTGTAAAACCTCTTAGCCAGTTTAATATAGCTCCATTTTACGGATGCCACAATATCCGCCCATCAGAGCTTCATGACGAATCTCACAAGCAAAAAGAAAATCCATACAAACCAACTTCACTTGATGACCTTATCATCGCTTGCGGCGGAAAAAATGTGGACTATGAAGAAAAAACTAAATGCTGCGGTTTCCATGTAGAGCTTCAAGCACCTCACACTGCGGCAGTTCTAACAGGAACGGCTATAGCGGGTGCGACTGATAACAACGCTGATATGATGGTAACACCTTGTCCGCTTTGCCATCTAAAACTAGATACTCAGACAAAAAGCGCTTCTGAGGCAATAGGCAGAGAGGTTTCACTTCCTGTTCTTCATATGCAGCAGATGGTAGGACTAGCTCTTGGATGTACTCCTGCAGAACTTGGTCTAAAACACCATGTTACGGATGTAAATTTTATCTAAATTCTAATATGCGTATGCGTTCCACCTCTCCTGAGGTGGAATGCATATATATACCTCATATAACATATTAAGCCAATCCAAACTATAATATTCATAATTTTGCAAAAAGGATTTTTTGATGCCTGAAATTTGTAGATTTTATGGGATAATTATTAGAATGTTTAGTATAGACAACGATCATCCTCCTAAACATATTCATATAAAATATGCAGAGTATGAAGCGGTAATGGAACTTGAATCATTAAATATCATAGA
>JAUPKZ010000021.1 GCA_030837195.1 Campylobacterota bacterium | reverse complement strand
GGGTGGCACCTCCAGAATTTTATAATAACTTCTTTCTTTACAAATGTGGATCTTTGGCTGAGTTGGTCTATAGCACCGGTCTTGAAAACCGGCGAGGGTAATACCTCCCAGAGTTCGAATCTCTGAGGGTCCACCACCTTTTTACATAATCCCCTTAAACACGATACTTTCAGACATTTTTCATAACTAATTCTTATATCAATAACTTTATTCTATCTACCCACTTTTTCAATATTTTCTTACTTTTAGAACAATTTTTGTCGCAGTTTAGTCTCTATAAAATTGTAATAATTCGATGAGAGCGCTGTTTGAGATTTTGGGCAACTCGCCGGTCTACTTTGTCAGATTATGATGATTTTGGTCGCAGATTTGACTTGGACTTTTTATATATTTAGTGTCAACTAAGATTTTTTTATTCCAAAACCTACACATTTTGGAAAAGTACATTTACTCGCATATCCCGTGCTATTGTATATTGCACTAAATTTTGGAATGTCCCCAATATACTAGACAGATTTTTAATCAGTTAATTAGGTAAAATAACATAATCATACCTTTTTAAAACTTACTAAATTTTTATACTTTTATGCCGTTTAGAAAATTAAATCCGACATATAAGCAAATATGCTACAATCCGATTTTAAATTTTATTTTTAGGATATATATTTATGGCAGATTCATATTTCGCAGAAAGACAAAAAGATATATTAGGTTACAAAGAGTACCTATCAAAGAACAATATGGTTATTGACAAAACAAACAAAATGTTTCTAGATCTTATCTTAAATATTTTGGAATATCTGGGTACAGAAAATCCAGACAAGCTTGATGAAGAGTGCGAATACAACATTCTTACCATGAAAAATGAGCTTGAAAATGTTATATATAACAAAATAACTAATGAAAAGGCTGAATATACTTTACTTACATTCTGTCTTAGAATTGCAAAAGAGATGGAAGTAAAATATAACAGAATTGAAAATAAATATCTAAAAGAGCTCTATACCATCATGACTTCAAAGGGCTATAAATACCCAAGCTATGTCAAAGACCAACAAGAGTTTGCTCTTGAAAAAATGCCAAGCAACATTGCTAGAATGGATATTTTCAGATAACTATCTCTACTGCTGCAAGTTTGGCAAATGAGCTCTTTGAAATAAGGCAAGCCATTTGTGCAATTTGCTCTTGCATATTGTCTAAATTTTCCTCATAACATATTGATGCTACCCTTATGCCCTGTTTCTTAAAATTAAACTCGTTAGCTTTGGGAGCAATAAAAAGGACAAGAGGATCTATACCGACTTCCAAAAGCTCTAATGCACCCTCAAGAAATATCTCTTGATACCCTGAATTTTTGCTACCGGTGCAATCTATGACAATATCTATGCCACCGAAGCTTTTTACCGATTTTGCCAAACAATACTCTATATTTTCTCTATTTGTAAAATCACACTCCATACCTACAATATCTTGTTTACAAAAGATAGATTTAACCTCTTTGTCATTATCCAGTGCTATAACGGCAGCTCCTCTTTGATGCAGCATTTTAGCAATAGCACTCCCGATTTTGCTCATAGCATTTGTAACTATTGCTATTTTGCCGCCAAGTTCTGAGGTATTTGAACTATTTTTCAATTTTGCCTGTTCTAGCGACCAATACTCTACTGCAAAAATATCTGCGTTGCTAAGCACTCTATAACCGCCAAGCAGTTCTGCTTTTAAAATAGCTTCAAAAGTATGATTATTTATATCTTTTATAATAAGTGCTTCTTTTACATCTTTTCCGAAAGAGAGGCTTCCTTCTCCTTTTAAAATGGCAAAATTTGGCGCAGGGTTTAGCATGGTTTCATCTTTTTTATTTTCTTTAAAATAGTTTTTATACTCCTGCACATAACTATCTAAATCTTTTTTAAAATCATCCGCAACTATTGCAGGAACCCTTTTTGTTCTTATAACATGATCCGGAGTAAGAGGTCCTCTATTTGCTATAGTTTCAACTTCTTGTTTTGAAAAAAAGAGCGCCTCTTTGCTCTCATTTAAAACAGATATTGTTGCGTGCCCCTTTAGCCGTGATACATATTGTCTTATTTTTGCAAGCTTTTTTATGTCAATATCTACAATAGAGTGCGCTATATCCAAAACAGCTCCGCTAGACTCTAGATAATTTTGCGCCTTCTTGACTAGCTCTATGGTTTTTTCATAAGACTCTTTGGCGCTATTGCCAAATGTAAAAAGACCGTGGTTCATCAAAACCATACCCTCCAAAGAGTGCCAATCAATATTTTTTGTCATCTCATACACAAGTTTTGCTAAGTCAAACCCCGGCATAATATATGGAATAATTAAAACTTTACTCCCATATATTTGCTCTATCTTCTCTTTGCCTCCATCGGTATTTGTTATAGTAATGATGGCATCCGCATGAGTATGATCTACATATTTAAACGGAATAACGGCATGCAAAATCGCTTCAACGGATGGGTTTGGTGCAGACGGATTTATCATAGCAACTCTTTGATACTTTACCATATCCATATCGCTTAAATTATCAAGCTCTGCCATTTTAAGCAAATCTCTCATTTTTACCGGTGCAAACCCACCCGCTTCAATGGTTGCCAAATCCCATCCGCTACCTTTGACATATAAAATATCTTCTATCTCTCCAAAAAGATTCTTTACACTTGATTTTACGGAGGTATTTCCACCGCCATGCAAAACAAGAGACGGCTCTTGCCCTAAAAGTCTTGAAGTGTAAACTCTCAGATCCAAATCCGTTTTAAATTCGCTTGCTTTTTCATCATTATATAAACTTTTCATTTTTCTCTCTATTTTTATACCTATTTATTTAAAAAATTGTATCATAATTCGTAAAAAGGAGGCTTATTTATGGGATGGACATGCCAATATGATTATAAAGGTCACTGTAAATTGCTAAAAAAAGAGTGTATCCCTGGCATAAAAGGGTGTATTCTTAATGCAAGTGAATACACATTTAGCACAGGCAACTTTGAAGAGGATAAAAAAGCAAAAGAGTCTCAAAAAGAGCAGATAGATTTTGCGGCACTGGCAAGAAGCAACTAGTAGTAATACATTAACCCCAAAAATTAAGCGGATTTGGATGTATAAACTTGTATTTAAACTCATCTTCTAGTGTCTTTGAATGAACTATACGATGGCTAAAACCTGTAAAATTTCCAAGTTGCAGTCCTAGTTTTTGAGAATTTCTTGTATGCACTTCTTTGCGTGTAGGGTGCATAGGTGCGACCACATTATAAATTTTATGCTGAGGCTTGTTTTCTAACAACAATTTCACTACACCTATAACATCATCTCTATGGACATAGTTCACAAAACCGTCTTCAAAAGTACTTGCTTTACTCCACTTTCCTGCAATTCTATCTTCCCCCATCAAGCCGCCGAGTCTTAAAATCAAAACTCTCTCTCTTGAGCATAACAGTAAATCTTCAACCTCTTTTTGCAAAGATAATTTTTCAATATCTGCATTTTCATCAACTTCGCACTCAAACTCTCTATAAACTGATGTAGAGCTCATTAAAATAATAGTAGAGGTCAAAGGAACAAGTCTGTTTATTTTTTGAACGCTCTGTAAATAGTTATCTTTTGTATGGATAGAGATAATTATAAAATCTCTTTGCCAAAAAGAAGACCCGTCGTCTGTCGTATTTCTGCAAAAACACTCTACCTCAAAAGAGGTTTTAAGTGTCTCCGCCAAAGGTTTTCCAAGCCATCCACAACCAACAATCCCTACGCTTTTCTTCATTTTTTTGGATTATTTTTGCTATAACTATTTTTTATGACGACCATCTCATAAACGCTTACTTCGGGCATAGCCTCTTCTATAAGCTTATCGGTATCTGCAAACTGACCCTTCATTTTTTCTATATCTTTGTAGCCCTTAGGCTTTACCTCGCTTGTTGCTATGCTGATAGCTCCTGCCCATATAAGGGCTAGGGCTATCCATACAACTTTCTTGGCACCTGCATAAACACCGATAAAATGAAATATAAGACTAAGCGCAAATGCAACACTTAGTAAAACAGTCAAGCTCATTTAACAATATTCTCCCCTCGCGGTTTCATCTCTACTCCGGTATCTTCAAACATTTTATCACCCATTTTTTTCACACCCATAGTACCAAGTACCATAAGTGCAGAAACTAAAAAAAGCAAAAAAAGCGCCATTCCGTAGCGTTTAATTATTTCCTTCATGTACTGCTGCCTTCTCATTTGCTTCTTGCTCTAGTTGAGGCTGACTACCTATCCATTTAACACATCTCGATGTATGAAAATCTCTCTCATAGTCAGGATTTTTAAATAGGTGTCCATCCAATGACCATCCATCTTTTTGCGCAATTAAAACTGATCTTGATATTGTTCGTCTCATTTTATTTTCGCAAATAAGCATCTCACCTGCATTAAAAAGACTTTCAACTTCACTCATTCTAGATGTTGTCATGTAGTAATGAAACCCAACCATAGCGGAGCTGACTCCACCCACCCAAAGCATACCTTTTTTAAAAGCACCTTTTGGCATAAAATCTCTCGTAGTAACAAATATCGTAATGCTTAGTGCAAATACCGCTATGGCTATATAAACCGCTTCTAGTTCAAAAAATTCTCCCATCTACTCTCCTTTATTTATTATATCTCTCTTCCCAAGCTGCAAACTCGGGAGTAAAATACTCTATTCTTACCTTTTTAAACTCTCTTGAGCTATAAAGCGGCATATATCCTCTACACTCTATCTCTTTTGCCATCTCTTCTATGATGCTATTTGTCTCTTCAACACTTTTTCCGTGAACCATCGTAAAAAGGTTGTAAGGCCAATTCGCATATTTTGGACGCAAATAACAATGACTTACGGCACTAAATGTAGCGGCTCTTTCTCCAATCTCTTCACCCTTTGCTTCATCGACATCCCAAACAACCATTGCATTTGCGCTAAAGCCGGCTTTTCTATGATTAAGAATTGAAGCAAACCTTCTCATTACTCCTGCTTCTTGTAGCTCATCGAGAGCTTTGAAAAATTGTTCATAATCAATACCGATTGCCTCAACCATTTTTTTAAACGGCTCTTCTACAAATTCTATATCATTTTGGGCGTATCTAATAACTTGATGATGCAGAGGAGTAAGCTCTATATCCGTATGTTTAACTTTTTTTACTTCCTCTTTTTTCTCATCTTTGCCCGTGGTATTTAGTTTTACATTAATCTTAAAAAGCTTAAGTGTAGGAAGTATTATATAGTCGTCTGCTTGTGTCTGCTTTGCCAACAATTCCACTGTTTTTTCAAGCCCGAACATAGAGTCTGGTGCTACCGCAAGTGTAAACCAGATATTAAAATCATGATTTCTCTCATAGTTATGCGAAACACCAGGATGTGAGTTGATAATCTTTACCGCATCGCTAATCTTTTCTTGCGGAATTTTAAATGCAACCAAAGAAGATTTATATCCCAGCCTTTTAGTATCAAATATCGCCGATGTTTGACGGATTACATTTGCGCTTTTTTGCTCTTGCAAAATTTTAAGAACTTCCTCTTCGCTCATTCCAAGCTCTTGTGCTATATCTTTAAAAGGTTTTGCCACCAAAGGAAATTTTTTTTGTATCCTTGATAATATTTCATCTTTCATATACTATAATCTTCCATTCATAATTTATTTTTATTGATTGTAATCTAATTTCAATTAATCTAAGTTGATTTCTATCAATTAGAGTTTAAAACAAACTATGATATTATGCTGCGTTGGTAATCTTTATGGAAAGAGAAAAATGAGTTATTTTCCGGCTTTTTTAAAACTTGATAGTAAAAAAGTTTTACTTATAGGCGGAGGCAATATTGCATATGAAAAACTGCGCCATCTTTTGGATTTTACATCCGACATCACGGTTATAGCGTTGGAATTCTCGCCAAATATGCAAAAACTTATGGAAGAAAAAAGTATCGCATTTGAAAAAAGAGGCTACAGTAGCGGAGATATAAAAAATTATGCAATTGTAGTTATTGCAATAGACGATATTGCCTTGCAAGCTCAAATTTTTAAAGAATCAAGAGCTTATAATTGCTTATGCAATGCCGTTGATTCGCTTGATTATTGTGACTTTACTTTCGGCTCTTACATAAAAAAAGATGATTTGCTAATTGCCATATCTACATCGGGATCTTCTCCCGCACTAGCCAAGCAGTTAAAAAACTATCTTCAAAATCTCTTGCCGCCAAATATAGGCGACTTTTTAAAAGAGATGAAAAACCTAAGAGAAAGCTTGCCAAAGGGCAAAGAGAGGATGCAATACTTAAGCGATAAAGTAAAAGAGTATATGCAGAGCTGGAAATAACCTCTTTCTTAAAAAAAATTATAATTAAACGGAGAACATATGAATATATCACTTAAAAAAGCCATAATTTTTGGTCTTTTTACCGCTTTTTTAGTTCTAGGAGCAGTCTCAATGAAAAGAGCGATGCCTGATGCAAAAGAGGAGAGAATCTATCAAGCCATTAAAGTATATAGCCCTTATATAGTGCAAAAAAAAGTCGGAGGTCTAGAGATTCTTGATAAAAGAAGCGGTATAAAAGAAAAGCCAAGTTCGCAAGAAATTTTCCATAGACTTGATGAACTCGACAAAAAATGGGGTAAAGAGCATCTAAGAGTTGAAAACAATGAAGTTATTGTTATCGGCGAAAACAACCAAACCGTTACAAGACTATACATTGAAAATGAAAAAGAGAGAAGTTTTTTAACAAGCTTTTTTGGGATCTAATCCCTCTTCTATTCCGAGTTTAGCTCGGAATCCCTCAATTTAAAAGCAAAAAAAAGCGCTGCAAAGAGAACGCTTATAGTACTTATATAAAGCGTCGCATAGTTTAGATAATTAAGTATCACCCCTCCGAAGATAGAAAAAAACATCCCAAGTGAAACAATATTCATCTGCAGAGCAATATAAACCGGTCTTTTTTGAACAGGCGCAATTTTTAGTATAAGATTGGAGGAGGCGATTCTTGTTCCATCCATTGAAGCCCCGATAAGAAAAAAGACGATAGAATATTGCAACAAAGAAGATGCATTCATCGCTATAAAAAGTGCAATTATCTGTAAAAATATAGCAAATTTTGCACTAAGTATATCTCTGCCGCCTCCGCTTAATCTTCCCCACAAAATATTGCTCAACATTGCTCCGACCATTTGCATAGTTATGAGTGAGCCGATTGCTACGCCATCTAAGTCAATCTTCTCTTTTGCGTCTAAAATAATAAACGGGAGTGCCATCAAATACCCATATGCCAGAAAAAAAGTTGCTATCTGAAACTGTAAATTTTTATCATCTCTCAAAAGCAGCCATGAATTGTGTAAAAATTTTTTAAAGCTACTCTCTCTTTTGGAGACACTCTCCTTTATAGGCTCATCAACCAGAGCAAAAGAGAAATATCCAAGCCCCATGATAAACGAGCTGATAATAAATAGATAAGCATAACTCTGCGGTGCTTCAAATGACTCTAAAATCCAAGCCGCCAATGCTCCGCTTAAGAGTCCACCTGCTCCGCTAAAAAACTGCCTATATGCCATGGTTTTACCGCGAAATTTATGTGAAAAAACCTTTCCCATAATTTCTCTAAAATAAATTGCCGCAAAACCGGCACTAAAAGAGAATATAAAAAGCCCAAATCCTATAAAAAAGAGCGTAACCTTCGGATAGCTTTCTCCAAATACAAATATTGCAACGCCTATTAAAAACCATGATAAAAATCTTATAAAAAATACTTTTCGAAGATAGGGCATCATCAATTGATAGCTTTGAGCATGAAACGCGGCAAAAAGCTGTACAATAACGGCTCCGCCTCTAAGAAGAGCTGCAAAAAAACCCACAAGCATCGAGCCGCCACCGAAATAGTTTACGATTAGCGGTAAAATCGTCGAAGGTTCCGCAATCGTAGTTCCTATTGCCAAAAAGAAACCATGTAAAATATTTTTTATATGGTTTGAAAATTTATCCATTTAATTTTTCAAAAGCCTCATCAATGCTTTTTGCTTTTTGCGCAACAAATAAAAATACCGCGGCATTAAGCTGTGCTAGTTTTAAAAACTCCGAAGATGGGTTGTTTACCTGCTCTAAAGAGTCTTCTAGCGTGATTTTATCCCATGATTTTGTATAGTTTATGCCATAATATGCCGGATCTACTATAATCTCTTCAACATTTCCGCCATTTACAACCCACAATCTACCTTTGCTAAAAAGTTCAGGGGTTCCTTCATTGCCTTGAATTAAAGCAAATCTCTTATATTTATCTGCAAATACTTCAACATATTTTTTTACATACGGCTTATGAAATACACCTGTTATGGCATACTCGCTATTTGCTACTTTTGTAAGTTTCTCAATCGTATTTATACCGCTGCGAAGACCAAGTCTCATACGAAGGGAGGTTAGGTTATGCATCTCTTTAAAAAAATCTGCCCTGTCGAAATAGTAAATATTTTTATTTAGCTCCAAATGTGTTGCAATATCCTTAAGAGTTATACCTTTTTTTGCCGGTGCCAAATCATCACCCGTTACAACGAGATTTAAATCGCTCCCCTCAAGGACTTTTGCAACTAAAGGAAATATAAAAGGATTATTAACTTTTCCGTCAAAAGGATATCCAAGCTCTAAAGAATCAGAAATTGTATGTTTTTTCACAAACATATCGCAGGCTTCAACAACTCCTCTAAACTCTTCCGTTGTCTCAGGTTTAAGCCTCCAACCAAGCAAAAATGCTGCAATCTGCTCATCATAAACACTTCTATTTAAGACCTGCATCATCATATCTTTTGCTTCTTCAAAAGTTAAATCTCTATTTCCTTTTTCACCGGTTCCTACTGCATGTATATACTTAAAAAAATCCATTTCTTCTCTACTTTTACATTTTATTTATTTTTTAAAATAATATAATTATTTACTTAATAGCAGGATAATAGAAGAAGTTTATGTGTTCTAAGCAGCTCAACACTTGCACTTATTTTAATATTAAGTGCAAGCAATAGTATTGAAAATTAGTGTTTTTGCTCTTTTTTTAACTCATCTACGATTGCATGTCTGAGTTTTAAGAGTTCATTCATAGGCGCATTTGTATTTTCGCCGTAAATATGCTGATTATGGTATTTTATAACAGCAGCAGCAGTTTGTCCGTTAAACTCTTTTTCGACTATCACCGCCTCGCTTCTAAACTCGGTTACGCGCCATCCGTCTTTGTGCGCTGCCGCCTTTATAGCTCTTAGCACATCTTCACCCTCATGATGCCCTACATAAATTGCGGTTTGAGGTATTGTCTCATCACCCTTTTCCACTTTAGCGCCCATCTCCATCGGTGCACAACCGCTTCCCAACACAAGAGCTAACATAGATACGGTAGCTAAGCTTATGATTTTTCTCATACTATCTCCTTTTTTTAACCTATATATAAATAAAATTAATTTTATTTGAAAAAAATTAATTAATCAATGATATAATAATAGATATAAAATAAAATTTAAAGAGGCTTAAAATGTTTCAAGACATTATCCTTGTTTTTGTTATGACTGTTCCGATGTTGCTCTTTTCAGTTTTTCCGGGAATTAAGCTTGGAGACTATTTAGAAGAAAAATATAATATAGATGAGAGAACAAAACGAATTGTTGTTATAGTATCTACTATTTTATTTACACTGACACTCTCATTATTCCTACATTTTGCATAAACTTCATCTTTTCCCTTCTCTGCGCAATATTATAAATTCTTATTTAGCAATATGATTTAGTTTTGTTTCATATTGTTACATTAAGAATTAAATAAACCTTAAATATGAAATTTAATAAAAAAAATTGATATATATCAACATACTTTAAACTAAATGAGACTAAACTTCAACTGATTCTGAAGAAATTATAACAATGTGAGGGAGAGACAGATATGGTTCAAGATGTTTTAGTAGCACAAGATATTCTTGTAGATGATTTCTTAACGATATTCGTCTCTTCGACGCTTGTGTTAGTATTTGGAGGATTCTATGTTGGTATATATACGGCTGTAAAAGTTAATATGCTTAAAAAATGGTACATGCCTTTGGGATATCTATTTTGGGCGCTAACTGCTTATTGCTTGTATTTGATGGGTAGCTTAATGCATGTTAATGACTTTACAGCTAAAGCTTTGATTGTTGCTGCAATAGGATTATTACTAATCCCTCACGCAGTTTATTACATGCAAGATCGTGTTCACGAAGACAATGAACACTGATTTTTATATATATTAACTTATAATTTATAGGAGGATATACAGTGGCAAAAAAATCTGTATGGAGTGACAATCGCTTCTGGCAACGCACAGCAGCATGGATCACAGGTTTCGCATCTGTTTTATTAATTTGGCTAACTTTTGATACAAGTGGACAAATTGTAATGGGGAACGATGCTGACTTGCAAAATGGTGTAACTAAAAGGGTTCCAGGACCTACGGTTATTAATTACAAAATCACTTATGAAATGGATGCTAAGCGTAAACACGAAGTTCCAGTAATCGGTGAAAAAGAGATGTTTTTTGGTAAAGATGATTGGAATGAGGAAGAAGCTGCTGCATTATTGCATTTAGGTAAACTTGCTTCTCAAACTAAAAACTGTATGAACTGTCATACACTTCTTGGAAACGGTGCATACTATGCTCCTGACTTAACAAAAGCATGGCTAGATCCGGCATGGCAAGAAACTGGTCCGATGCAAGCTATGACAGGTAAAAGCACTAAAGAAGAAGCAATGGCTGAGTTTTTACAAAATCCGTCAAAGTATCCTACGCATGCTCGTATGATGCCAAATCTTGGTATTACTGCTGATGAAGCAAAAGGCTTAGTTGCTTTCTTAAAACATATGTCATCAATTGATACAAATGGTTTCCCAAGAAACTTTGGAAAAATTCAAGGAGCAGTAAATGGCAAATAGTTATTTAACATCAGAATCTAAAAAATTAGCAACATGGTATTTTACTTTTGCTGCGATTATTTTTGGAGCACAATTACTTTTTGGTCTAGTTGCTGCTATTCAATATGTTGAGTCAAGTTTCCTATTTGAAGTACTTGATTTCTCCGTTGCTAGAATGTTACACATCAATGCACTTGTTGTATGGATGGTTTTTGCTATGTTTGGTTCTGTTTATTGGTTATTACCGGATGAAACTGGCATTGAAACAGTAGGTATAGGTCTTGGAAAACTTCTTTTCTGGATATTTGCTGCTGCTATCGTAGTTGTTGTTCTTGTTTACTTGTTCATTCAAGTTGGACCTGCTAATGAAACATCAATTTGGTTCATTCATGAAGGTCGTGAGTATATTGAAGCACCTCGCTGGGCTGACTATGGTATTACTGTAGTTGCACTTGGTTTCGTTGCTAACCTTTATATGACTGGTATGAAAGGAAAACAATCAGGAGTTGTTACTGTTCTTATGGCTGACATGATCGCTTTTGCTGGTCTTTACCTAACAGGTATGTTCTATACAGACAATATCACAATTGATCAATTCTGGTGGTGGTGGGTTATTCACCTTTGGGTTGAAGCTACTTGGGAAGTTTTCGTTGGTTCAATCGCTGCTTATGGTCTAATCACTATGATCGGTGCACACCGTAAAGTTGTTGAAATGTGGTTATGGATTGAAGTAACAATGTTATTCGGTTCAGGTATTCTTGGAATCGGTCACCACTACTTCTGGATCGGTACACCTGAGTACTGGTGGGAAATTGGAGCACTTTTCTCTGCACTAGAGCCACTTCCACTTGTTGCGATGTTTATCCATGTTCTTTATGACTGGGGTAAAATGCAAGGTGAGCAAGATGCACAAGGCAAAGAGATGTCTGTTATTACTAACAAACCGGCATTTACTTGGTTCGTTCTAAATGCATTCGGTAACTTCCTTGGTGCTGGTATTTGGGGATTCTTCCACACACTACCACAAGTTAACCTTTATACACACGGAACACAGTTTACATCTGCACACGGACACTTAGCGTTCTTTGGTGCTTATGCGACTATTCTTGTTGGTATGATGTACATAGGTGTACAAGGTAAAAATGGTATCAAGATACTTAATAATACAACTTCGACTATATTTGCTACAAGCATGATTGTTGGTGGTGTTCTTGGTATGACTGTTGCATTAACAGTTGCTGGTTACTCAGATGTTATCATCTCTAGAGCACAAATGGGTGCTACATGGGAAGGTTACTTTAGCGCACAAACTACAACTTGGTTATTACAAGGTATGTACTGGAGACTTATAATGGGTGCTGTTACTTTCATTGGTTTCCTTTTCCTTGTTAAGGATTTACTAACTATTGGCAAAGCTGCCAACCACGTAAGATAAGGAGAATATTATGGGTGTAATGATTGAACCATTCGTAGATATCGTACCAAGCTTTTTTGGTACTTTGGCTCAAGGTCCATTGACTTTAACTATCTTTTTACATACTGTTATCGTACTTCCAATGATTTGGATTTACAAACAAGAAAAAGCTCGCCTAGAGCAAGAGGGTAATTAGTCTTAAGTTTTTCGGGCCCAAACGGGCCTGAATCGTTATCTATTTTAGAAGGAGAAATAAAATGAGATTAAACAAATTAGTAATGTCTGTTGCTGCTATGGCAGTAGTTAGTTCAGGATTAGTAGCTGATACATCTGCAATGGATGTAGAAAAAGTTTTTGAAAAAGAGTGTCAAGGATGCCATGGACCAAATCATGAGGGTGGTGTTGGTTCGGATCTTCGTCCTGCGGTTACTGCTAAGAAAAATGCTTATGATTTAGCAAACACAATCTTAAACGGTAAAGCAGGAACTGCGATGCCAGGTTTTAAAGACAAATTTTCTAAAGCTGACGCAGATAAAATGGTTGACTATATTCAACATTTCAAAGGCAGAACAATCAAGCAACTTGATCTTGATACTGTAAAAGCTGGTTGGAAAAAACTTAACGACAGAATGGAATTCTTCAAAAAGTATCCAGCACCTGCAGATGTTGCGAAAAACACTGATATCTGTTTCGTAACTGAAAGAGATGCTGAGCGTGTTGCATTCCTTGATGGAACAAACGGTAAGATTTTATCTAAGCACCCTGCTGGTTTTGCTGTGCATGTTACAGTTACAAACAAAAGACAGCCTCGTTATGCTTACTCAATCTCTCGTTCAGGTTTAGTAACAATGTTCGACTTAAATACTCCGGGTCAACAAAAAATTGCTGAAGTACAAGTTGGATCTGAGTCTCGCGGTCTTGCAGTTTCACCAGACGGTAAGTTCTTAATGGCTGGTAACTATGTACCGGGCGGAGCAATTCTTTTAGATGCTATGACACTTGAGCCGTTAAAAGTTTACCCAACTTCAAGCGTTATCAAGCCAAACGGTGATATCGACTCTTCTCGTGTAGCTGGTATTTTCGATACTCCATACGGTCCTTACTTTGCATTTGCACTTAAAGACGGTGGACATGTTTACATCGTAGATTACTCTAAGCCAAACTACCCAATCGTTGGAGATATTCCAAATATTGGTGATATCCTTCACGATGGTTTCTTAAATGAAGGTAAAGAAATTGGTCGTTACCTATTTATAGCATCTCAAGGAAGCGATGTTGTAGGTGTTGTTGACTTCAAAACTAAGTCACTTGTAACAAAAATCTATACAGGTCCTGCATCTAAGCCACACCCAGGTCAAGGTTCTTCTTGGTTTAACGAAAAACTTGGACAACAACTTGGTGCTACGGTTAACATGAACCTTGGACAAGTAACTATTTGGGATGATCATTTCGATGTTATCCGCCAAATCCCAACAGGTGGTGGTGGACTATTCGTTGGTACATCTGAGCATACACCGTTTATCTGGGCAGACAATGTTCTTGGTGCAAGTGATGTTTGGAATCAAGTTCACTTAATCAACAAGCAAACTCTTGAAGTTGACAGAATCATCACTGTAGGTACAAAAGAGGGAACTGTGAAAGATCCTGTAACTCATAAGACTCTTTACAAGTGGGAAGTTCCAACTGTAAAAGATGATAAAGGCAACGCTATTGTTCCAAGAATCCTACACGCTGAGCCGTCTAACCACGGTTACTGGACTATGATTTCTGAGTGGAATACAGGTCGTATCGGTGTTTATGAAGCTAAAACAGGTAACTTTGTTAAATACATCACTGGTTTAACAACTCCTACATTTACTTACTCTATCGAGCATAGACAAACTATTCCTGGTGCTTAATAAGCACTTTCTCTCCTTCGGGGGAGAACTTTCATTTAAACAATTATCTTCAAGTAACATTTTAATTTCAGATTATTACTTTTTTATGCTACTATTTTTGACACTTTTGTGACATATTTATCAAATTGGAAAATAAGAGCTCTGATAAGCAATTATTCAAGCATTATTTTGTTAGAATTATAAAAAAATTAAAGAATGAAAATGAAAAAATATATATTTATTTTTCTAGGTTTTACAACATTTCTCTTCTCAAATGAAGCAGATGGGCATAGTGTATTTCAAAAATACTGTTGGGGATGCCACCATCAAACTTCAGAAGCATTTGGTCCATCTTTTAAAGAGATTGCTTCTAAGCGATCCGTTGATGAGATAAAAGCGTATATAGCTGCCCCTGAGGGCATGTATGAAGCATTTGGCTACAAAAGAACCGTTATGACAAAATTAAATTTAAGTGAAGAGGAAAGAGATGCCGTTGCAAGGTATATACTCTCCTATAAGGGCAAATAATGTTTAGACTATCAAACCTCATATCCTCAGTTGTTGAAAATAAACCAGAAAGAGTGCTTGATGGCTCAATAGCGATATGGAATTTTACGAATAGATGTAACCTCTCTTGTCTGCATTGCTACTCAAAATCAACGCTAGATGAAGTAGATACTCTAACGACTGAGCAGATTAAAAAAACAATTTTAGAGATGAAAGAAAACGGTGTAAAGTTTATCATATTTTCAGGCGGCGAACCGCTGACTAGAAAAGACCTTTTTGAAATTGCAGATTTTTGCAGAGAAAATAAAATCATCACTTACCTTTCAAGCAATGGTCTTTATTTTACAAAAAGCAATGTTCAAAGGATAGTAGATACATTTAACTATGTAGGCATCAGTATAGACGGTGATGAAGAGACTCATGACTACTTTAGAGGCCTCAAAGGTGCCTACAAAGAAACACTTAAAGCTGTACAGCTTGCAAATGCAACGGGCGCAAAGGTTGGAATTCGTTTTACCGTAACAAAAGATACGCTTCCTTCGCTTAAATTTATTTTTGAACTTGCCGAAAAAGAAAATATCTCAAAAATTTATATATCCCATCTTGTTTACTCAGGCAGAGGACTTGACAATCTTAAAATGGATCTCACAAAAGAGCAACGAAGAGAGGCTGTCGAGTTTATACTAAGTAAAGCTTTTGAGTATTACGAGAGTGGCAGAGATATAGAGATAGTTACCGGAAATATGGAACAGGATGCCATACTATTTTTAAATAAGTTTGCACTCAAGTACCCTCACCTAAGAGATGCTATGAGAAAAAGACTTGTAGCTTGGGGCGGCAATAGCGCAGGCAGAAAGCTCCTAAACATAAATAGCGAAGGTGATGTAAGACCTGACCCTTTCTTCCCGCTTACAGTCGGCAATATAAGAGAAAAGAACTTCGGTGAAATTTGGCAGAGTGGCGAACTGCTAAACCAGTTAAGAGTTCATCCAAGAAAACAGCTAAGCGGTATTTGTGCATCTTGCGACCAAATAGATATTTGCAACGGCGGTTCAAGATCTAGAGCATATGCGATAACCGGAGATTTATGGAGCGAAGACCCATCATGTTATCTAAGTGAAGAAGAGAGAAAAGGAAACTAGCAATGATCAAAAAAATAGCACTAGGCGCATCGATAGCAATCTCGTTTATTATCAATGCCGAAGCAAAAGGTATAGAAAAACTATATATGTCTTCTGCAAATGAAAAACTATTTGTAGTTGAGCGAGAAAGCAGCTCACTTGCGGTTATAGAACAAGGTCTAACTGGAGACAGCATAACCGGTATGCGTGATATGAATCACGGTGTAGTGAAGTTTTTTGAAAAAGACGGTTATGTGATTTCACGCGACGGTTATATAATAAAATTCAACCCAAAAACTGAAAAAATCATCAAAGAGTTCAAGACAAGCGATAGTGCCATAGGCTTTGAAGTGACAAAAAACTATGTTGCCGTTGCAAACTATGCCAAAAAAAGCGTAGATATTTTAGATAGAGATTTAAACCCACTACAATCTTTTAATACCGGGTCAAAAAATGTAGGTATAAAAACTTACAAGAACTATCTTGTGTTTTCACAAATGGATAATGACAAAATAACAGTTTTAAAAGATAAAAACGAAGGCAAAGGATTGCCAAACTTTGAAATATTTAAAGAGTTTGAAAATGTAGGTGTTATGCCTTTTGATGCAATGATACAAAACAACAATTTTATTACGGGCTTTTTTAAAAGCGACTTCTTCGGTGTTGTTGACTTAGATACTATGAAATACTCTAAAATCGATATATTGCTAGAAGACAGAAAACCGGTTCTTAAAGTTCCACATTTTGGGTTTTGGAGCATTAGCAAAGGCAATGTTTTCATCCCCGCAGTCGGAAACAATAAGGTGCTTGTATATACTTCAGATTTTAAGTTTGTAAAAAACATAGAAACAGAGGGGCTTCCGGTATTTACAGCTCTTAGTCCAGATCAAAAATATATGGCAGTAACATTTAGCGGAGAAAAATTTCCCGTCATTCAAATTATAGATACTCAAAAACTAGAAGTCATCAAAAGATTTGAGTTTGACGGAAAGGTACTGCATGTTCGATGGTCGAACAACAGACCTAACCTTTATGTATCAGTAAATGATACAAACAAAGTTTCAGTAATTAACACAAAAGATTGGTATATTGCAAGAGATATATTTAACATCAAAAAACCATCCGGTATATTTATTTATGAAGAGGCTAAATAATGGGCATAGTACATTTAACGGGGGCTGGTCCCGGAGATATAGAGCTATTGACGCTTAAAGCTCTAAGAGTAATTAGGGAAGCAGATATCATCATATATGATCGCCTTGCAAATCCTGATATCCTAAAGGAAGCAAAAAACGGTTGCGAATTTGTTTATGTCGGCAAAGAAGACGGGCGACATATAGTACCGCAAGATGATATAAACGAAGTTATTTATCAAAATGCACTTAAATATGAAAATGTTGTTCGCTTAAAAGGCGGGGACCCGTTTGTTTTTGGCAGAGGCGGAGAAGAAGCACTCTATCTTCAAGAGCGAGGTATAAAATTTGATGTTATTCCCGGAATTACATCATCCATAAGCGCTCCTGCATATGCAGGTATCCCCGTAACCCATAGAGGCGTTGCTGTTAGTTTTAGAGTAGTAACAGGACATGAATCCCCGCATAAAAAAGAGTCTCAAATCCCTTGGGAAACTTTTAAAACGGATGATACTATCGTATTTTTAATGGGACTACATAATCTTCCTAAAATATGTAAAAAACTCATAGAAATAGGTAAAGCAAAAGAGTACCCATGTGCCGTAATATCTAAAGGAACGACGAAGGAACAGAGTGTTGTTGTCGGTACGCTTGAGAATATAGTTGAAAAAACAAAAGATGTTCCTACTCCTGCACTTATAGTTGTCGGAAAAGTAGTAGAACTAAGAGAACAGTTAAACTGGTTTGAGGAAAATGCATAACCAAAACAGTATCAAAGAGGCTCTAGAGATAGCGCCTAATATCTTCTGGGTAGGAATGCATCTTGAAAATGACCCTTTTCAGTGCCATCCCTACCTCATTAAAAACGGCAGTGAATCTATTCTTATAGATCCCGGCTCGATGCTTGAATTTGAAGAAGTTGTAAGAAAAACTGCTTCCATTGTTCCGCTTAACTCCATAAAATACATAATACTGCATCACCAAGACCCGGATTTGGTAGCAGCCGTTCCTGAGATAGAAAAGCTCATAAATAGAGATGATTTGCTTATAGTAACACACTCTAGAATGTCTCTTCTAATAAAACACTATATGGTAAAATCAAGCTATTATGAGATTGATAAAAACAACCTCTCGCTTTCAACGCAAAGCGGCCTCAAGCTTAATTTTCATACAACGCCATACTGCCACTCTCCCGGTGCATTTGTGACATATGAGCCAAAAACAAAGGTTTTATTTTCAGGCGATATATTCGGAGGCATAGAAGAATCATGGAATTTTTATGCGGATGAGAGCTATTTTGAGAGCGCAAAGCTTTTTCATCAAGAGTATATGCCAAGCAAAGATATTTTTAACTATGCCCTCAATAAAATCCAAAAGCTTGATATTGAGCTTATTGCGCCGCAACACGGCTCCATAATAGAGAAAAAATATATCCCAAAACTAATAGAAGATATGAAAAATCTTGATTGCGGTTTGTATATAGAAAAAAAATATAATCAAGAGCTTCTTGACACCATAGCACAATTAAGAGAAAAAGAAAAAACAATTAAAGAGCAAAATATTTTACTTGCAGAGCAGTCAAAAAGAGCAGAAATCGGCGAAATTATGCAAAATATAGCCCATCAATGGCGCCAACCGCTTGCTATAATTAACACTTCCGTAGCAATTATGAAAGAAAAAAACAGACAAAAACTGCTGCTTCAAGATGAGATAGAAGAAAAACTACAAAAAATGGAACAAAAAATCATTTATCTTTCTCAAACGATAGAAGATTTTATGAACTACTACAAACCTCAAAAAGAAAAATCACGCTTCTTTGTAAAAAATGCCATTGAAAAATCATTAAACATAATAAATATTTTGCAAAATGAAGAAAAAGTAAAAATAGAGTACAATGTTAAACCGGATATTAAACTGTATGCATCTTTTAATGAGTTTACGCAAGTTTTGGTAACGCTTTTTTCAAATATCAACGATTTAATAGTAATAAAAAACTTAAAAGATGTTCATATCTTAATAACGCTTCAAAAAGAAGGCAACGCAACAATATTAAGCATTGCCGACAATTGCGGCGGTATTGCACCAAATAACCTAACTAAAATTTTTGATCCATACTTTACGACAAAACATAAATCAATGGGCATAGGTCTTGGACTTCATATTGCAAAAACAATAATAGAGCAAAGTATGCAAGGAAGCTTAAGAGCTGAAAACATATATGATAGTAGTGGTACAATTGTCGGGGCAAAATTTATAATAGAGATAAAAGATGAAGATTGATAAAATTAGAGATGTATCTATACTTTTAGCAGAAGATGAAGAGGAACTGCGAGAGAGTCTTCGCGAGTATTTAGAGCTTTTTTTTCATAGAGTCTATGTAGCTTCAAACGGTTTAGATGCCTATGAAATATATAAATACAAAAAGCCTAGCATAATTATCACAGATGTAAATATGCCTTCTTTAAGCGGGCTTGAATTTGTTTCAAAAATTAGAGAAAATGACCTTGAGACGAAAATAATTATTTTAAGTGCCTACTCAGACCAAGAGAAACTGCTTCAAGCTATAAAACTTCATTTGGAAACATACCTTATAAAACCAATAAAAACCGATATGCTCAAAAAAGTACTTTTCGAGACGGTTGATAGCATAAAAAAAACAACCAACAGAGCTTATGTAGATGAAACCATCTATTGGGATTATAAAACGAGCTCTCTATGGCTTGATTCAAAAGAGGTAAAATTAAGAAGCAAAGAAAATCTGCTTCTTAAGCTGCTATTTTCCAAACCAAATCAAACATTCTCGGCACAAGCAATTTTTAAATATATACAAAGCGATAAAGAAAAAAAGCCTTTCTCTAACTATGCAGTGACTTCACTCATTAAAAGAATTCGCTCAAAGCTCCCACTTGAGCTCATACATAATATATACGGCTCAGGCTATAAAATCACAACTCTTTAATATTTTTTGAGCTCATACTTCTCATAAAGAAGCTTTGCTTCTTTATTTCCGCTATCTATTGATTTTTGTGCCCACTTTTTAGCATTTTTAAAATCTTCTAACTCACAATAGACTTGAGCTAAAATATAGTAAGCTCCCACATCGCCATCTTTTGCATTTTGCTCAAGCCATTTTGTAGCTTCTTTAAATTTTAAAAGCTGTACATATACTCT
>JAUPKZ010000078.1 GCA_030837195.1 Campylobacterota bacterium | reverse complement strand
AGCTCAGTCAAACGGACTAGGACAAGCTATCAGAAATGCAAATGACGGTATCGGTCTTATCCAGACTGCAGACGGAGCATTAGAGGAGTACGGCGATATTTTAAATAGAATTCGTACACTTGCGGTTCAGGGTGCCAACGACACTCAAGATACTGCTTCTAGAACATTTATCGGTAAAGAGATGTTAAGACTACAGTCTGAGCTTTCTCATATAGCTGCGGAAACTAAGTTTAACGGTAAGCAGTTGCTTGCTGCTACGACTACTTTCGTATTTCAGGTAGGTGCATACAAAGGTGAAACTACCAATACTATAATAAGCGCAGCTACAGTAGCGGCGGCAATCTCTGCCGGTGGTGTTATAGCAACTACTGCTGATGTAGATACCCAATCAGAAATGGCATCTATGATTGCTTATATGGATAACTCTATAAAATATATAGATACAATCAGAGCTAATCTAACTTTGCAAAACACAATATACTAGCACAATCAGGTTCATATGCTATGAGTCAGGCTAACGCCGTTCAGCAGAATGTACTAAGATTGCTACAGTAGTTTTACTTCTTGATTTAAAGAGCGGAGCTTCGCGCTCCTGCTTTTTAATCGTTTTCTTCTTTCTCAACAAAATTTAAAAAATCTTCCAAAGTGTCTTTAAAATATTTTACAACCCTTATTACCTGAGGCATAACTACTTTATCTAAATGTTTTATAAGTCTTTTATGATTTTTTATCTCTTTTGTATTTATAAGATCAAATATATAACCGCTTACAAACTGCATATATAGTGTAATAATATAGTTTAGGTCGGAAGTGTGCGGATCGTCGTCTTCGCTTAATAGTTCTTGAAATAGACCTAGTACATTATAATGATAAAGGTCTATATGGTTATGGTTTTTTTTGGTATGGGCATTTATAGTGTCAATTAGGTGCTTGCAGTAAGATACTCTTGCTTTTATGCCTTCTATCTCATCTTTTGTTAAAAAGTTTTGAGACCTTGAGTCAAAAAGATCTCTTAGGTTATCATAGGTGCTCTCTTTATCTATCTCATTTGATATACTAAAATCTTCTAGTTTTAAAGGGAGCGTGCCGGTTATAAAGGCTCCGTCACTGAGGTTGAATATTTTTTCGTTGTACTCTTTTTTAAAAGTTTTTGAGAGAGCGTCGCACTCTTTGCCCCAGTTGTTCATAAGCAGCGTAGTAAATACCTCATCTCTTAGATTACCTTTTACTTTAATAACGGTATTTCTAAATTCCATCTCACCGCCGATGGTCTCATCTTCTTTTAGCTCCACACTTCTTACATATTGGTGCGCTTGAGAGTGGCTCTCTCCGCTGTCTTGATCAGGGGCGAGATCTAAACCTAGTAGATAAAGTTCTTTAGCATATAGCCGCAACATAAGCGCAAAAGATAATGCTCCGATATTTGAGGAAGTGAGCCCTCCGTAATTGTACTTATATCTCGAGCTTCCTTCGAAGATATATACATTTTCTTTTTTAAAGTATTCGACAAATGCCGGTTCGCTAAATCCTCCAAAAAGAGATATTGTTTTGTCAAAAAACGACATATCTTTTATTTTTCTTACATGTGGCAGTGCATCGCTAAACCCGTGCACATGAGTTACTATGTCAGGTTTTATATTTAATTCTTCAAATTTTGAGAGTAATGCACTCACCGTTACTACTATAAATTTCTTATGATTTTTTTTAAGCCACTCTATATTTTTTCCAAAAGAAGGACCCGCCCCTACCAATAAAACAGGCTTTTTCTGGAAGATAGAGTTTGTAAAGGGCGACTCTATATCTAAGATTTTATACTTATTTTTAATGTGAACAAGCGGTCTTAAAAGACTTACGGTAAGAGCAGAATAGTTAAATGTCAAATATGTCTGTCCTACTATTATACTTTGAATGGTTTTTAGCTTCTTTTCGCTATGGCTTGGAAGATTGAAAAATTTTATATAGTGATTGTATATGAACTGTTTTTCTAAAAATATATTTACTTTCTTTTCAAACTCTATTTTATCGTCAAATATAGAAAAAACTATTTCAGCTCCGTTGTTAGTTAACTCTTTGTAGTTTGTAACAAACAAAGAGAGCCTAAATAGCTCTAAATCATTTTCTATAATAAGATACACATTAGAGTGAAGTTTTTCATGAATCTTTGTTATATGAAGCCCTAGCCCTACGCCTAAAAAGATAAATTTATACAACTTTTTCATCGTTGTAGCGGCTTTGTTTGCATTTTCGTTAGAATAGTTTATCAGACCGGCGGCACCGGAATAACTATTCGTTTCAATGCCCATTTCTTGAAGTTCTTTTGCAAACTCTTTTGATATATTTACATTATAAAAAGTTTCAAATAAATTATCTGTCTTTGTAAAATTTATACTTTGTGCAGACATTTCCGCAAGTTTCTTGCTATTTGCAATGTAGAGCCAATTTCCGGTTTTAATTTCTAAAACATCAAAATACCCGTCTTTGTATTCAAGAGAGTATTTTTCTTGGTAGTAGTTTTTTTCAATCGCCAAATTTAGTGACTCTATTTTATTAAAAAGTTCAGGCTCACATGATTGAAAAAATAGTAAATTCTCTTTATATGTGTTTATTGCTTGACTTTCAATTTCTGTTTGGGACATTTATAACCTTTTTATAGCCTTAAATTATAAAACTATAAGCAAAAAGCATACCTTAAAATATTACAAATATACAATTATTAGCCGATTTAGATACAATTATTGAAATTATTAGAAAAGAAGTTTTAATGAGAAGCATAGACAAAATTAAACTAAATCCAAACTCATCAATCAAAGAGGCTATGATTGCCATTGATGATGGTGCAATGAAGATAGCGGTCGTTATTGACGAAGATGGTAAATTTGTCGGAGTATTGACTGATGGTGATATAAGAAGAGGGCTTATTGACGGAATGAGCCTTAGCAGTTCCATCAAAAACATTATAAAAACAGATCCGGTTGTTTGCTATGTAAATGACTCCAGAGAAGATATTTTAGCAAAGTCTTTGGGTAAAAAGATATATCATCTGCCTGTTTTAGATGCTAACAATAGAGTAGTCGGCATTGAAGACATAGATGCTCTTTTGGAAGGCAAAAAATACACAAATAAGGTTGTCTTAATGGTGGGTGGGCTTGGTTCTAGACTAAGACCGCTTACGGAAAATACCCCAAAACCTATGCTAAAAGTCGGAAATAAACCTATTTTAGAAACTATCATAAATAATTTTAAGCAGTATGGATTTAAAGATATTATTTTAAGCGTAAACTATAAAGCCGAAGTCGTGAAGTCGTATTTTGGCGACGGTAAAAAATTTGGCGTAAATATAGAGTATGTTCACGAGGATAAGCGAATGGGAACGGCAGGTGCATTAAGTCTTATGCGAGGTAAGTTTAATGAGCCGTTTTTTGTAATGAACGGCGATTTGCTTACAAATGTTAACTTTGAGCATTTTTTAAATTTTCACAATGCAAATAATTCGGTAGCTACTATGGCAGTAAGAGAGTATGAATATCAAGTTCCTTTTGGTGTCGTCAATGAAGATGAAGGAAAAATTACGGCGATTGTAGAAAAACCAATACAGAGATACTATGTAAATGCCGGAATCTATATTTTAAATCCTGAGGTTTTGGATATTATAAAAGATGACGCATTTTATGATATGCCGACACTTTTTGAGGATTTGATTAAAGCAAATAAAGCGCCGATACCTTTCCCTGTCCACGAATACTGGCTTGATATCGGGCAGATAAATGAGCTTGAGAGAGCAAGAGAAGAGTATGCTAATATTTTTGAGGAACAAGAGTGAAAACTGTAAAAAAAGTTAATTTCGACATCTGTACTTTTTGCAACCATAAATGCACATTTTGCTCAAACTCAGACCCTAGAACTATAAAGTATCAAACAAGCTTAAATGATTTTAGAAAAGTTATGCAAAATGTTACAAAGTATGTTGAGCCTAGTGAACTTGGGCTTTCCGCAAAGGGTGAGGTTCTGGTAAATAAAGAGTTTGTACAGATAATAGAGTCATCCAAAAAAGATTTTAATATCCCTTATGTATATTTTAGTACAAACGGTGCTTTATTGGATAAAACAAAAGCTATCCAAGTTATAGAAGCAGGAATAGACAGTATAAAGTTTTCCATAAATGCGGTTGATGTACAGACTTACAAGAATGTACATCAAGTTGATGATTTTAATGTTGTGATAGAAAACTTTAAAAATTTGTTAGAGCTTAAAAAAAGCAAATATCCAAAACTAAAATTGACAATATCTTCGGTTATAAATATGGATGAAAAAGAGTTAAAATCTATGTTTAAAAAACTTTTTGGAGAGAACTTTGAGCTAATAGATATGATAAGCGTTTATGCAATAACTTATACGCCGAAATTTAATGAGATTTCTTCAAGCAAGGTAGTTACTAAAAAATGTTCCATCCCTTTTAAAGAGTTGTATATAAATTCAGACGGTTCGCTCGGGCTTTGCTGTAAAGACTATTTTGATGAGATAAATTTCGGTTCGCTTTTAGATAGTGATTTTATGGATATTTATAACGGCGATAAATTTAAAGAGATAAGAGCGATGCATGAAAACAATGTTTTCCCAGACAATCATCTATGCAAAAACTGTTTACTATACGGAGGGGAATAATGTTTGAGGGTAAAAAGATTTTAGCAATCATTCCGGCTCGCGGAGGCAGCAAAAGACTTCCGAGAAAAAATATAATGCCGCTTTTTGACAAACCTCTTATTGCATGGAGCATAGAGGCGGCAGAGAAATCCAAATATATAGACAATGTTATTGTGAGCAGCGACTCCGAGGAGATACTTGAAGTTGCAAGAGCATTTGGAGCAAATACGCCGTTTGTACGCCCAAAAGAATTAGCGGCAGACGATACTCGTTCAATAGATGTAGTTGTCCATGCGCTAAATTTTTATAACGAAGATAAATATGATTGTGTTATTCTTCTTCAACCGACTTCACCTCTTAGAGATGAACAAGATATAGATAGGTCTATAGAGTATTTTTTTAGCAAAAATGCGACATCCGTTATAGGTGTTTGTGAAGTCGAACACTCCCCTCTTTGGAGCAATACTTTAGATGAAAATATGAGTATGGATAATTTTCTAGACGATAAATACAATAATTCAAGAAGTCAGGATTTACCAACTTATTATAGAATAAACGGTGCTTTTTATATGTCAAAAGTCTCTTCTGTTTTAAAAAACGAGACTTTTTTTGTAAAGAAAGATATATATGCGTACCAAATGAGTCAAGAACATTCTGTAGATATAGATACATTTTTTGATTTCATAACGGCTGAGTCAATACTAAAACATAAAGGGTAAAAATGTCGGTTTTACATACGGAAAAAAAAGAAGAACAGGTAAATATAAATGCAAATGAGATAGTTTTTTCCAAAAAATGGGAAAGCTATAGAGGTGAAGACTACGCAGAGTATAGAGTAAACTGGGCAAAGTATCCAAAGGAGAGATTTGTTTCTCATTTTCCTTTAAATATAGATATCGAAACTACAGACCTATGCAATCTAAAATGTCCGATGTGTGCCAGAACTATCAAAGATGCCGACAAAGAAAACCCTATAACAAAAAGTCGCTATATTGATAAAGAAGCATATATGGATATCATAGATCAAGCCGTAGAGCATGGTGTAAAAGCGGTAAAATTACAATATTTAGGCGAGCCTCTTTTACACAAAGATGTTGTTTTTCAAGTCGAGTATGCAAAGAAAAAAGGTGTACTAGATGTTATGTTTAACACGAATGCCGTTTTGCTTACTCCTGAACTATCGGCAAAACTTTTAGAAGCGGGGATTGATAAAGTTTTTATATCTTTTGATGCGGTAAATCCTAAGCTTTATGAGCAGCAACGAGTCGGTACTACAATAGGAAAAGTGATAGACAATATTTATGAATTTATAAAACTTCGTGATAAATTTTACCCTCAAACTCATATAAGACTTTCTATGGTTATGTATGATGATCCTATATGGAAGAGGCAGTTTGAAGCTATGAAAGTTATGTGGGAAGGGCTTGTTGACTCACTTGGGTATGGAATTTTTAACGAGAGACATCCGGATAAGAAACATGAGTATGAAAAAGCAGAAGGCTTTGCTTGTGAACAGCTTTTCCAGAGAATGTTTTTAAAGTGTAACGGAAATGTTACGGTTTGCTGTGTGGATGATGCAGATGAGTATGTAGTCGGAAATTGGAGAGAGCAACGCCTCATAGATATATGGAATTCTCCTAAATATAAAGAGATAAGAGATCTGCATGCAAGCGGAAACTACGACAAAATAGCTATGTGCAGAAGATGTTTCTTGCCGGATCTTTATAAAAAAACATATTGCAACTCTTAAGGAGCTTTTTTAAAAGCTCCTTATATTTTAAAGCTTAAATCATAAAATGATTTTTTTAAAATATCATCAAGCTTTAGAGTTTTTAAAACTTCTACTATTTTCGCACTTGCACATCCATCACCGTAAGGGTTTATAGTATCTTGTAAACTGTCTTGAAACTCTTTTGAATAAAGTTTTTCAAATGCTTTTTTAATACTTTCTTTGCTTGGCTCACAATCAATAACACTGTTAGCTTTTATGCGCCCTTTTTGTCTGTCGCCGATATTTATAGTTCCTATTTTAAAACTTGGGGCTTCTAAAAGCCCGCTTGAGCTATTTCCGACCACGGCATCTACAAACTGTAAGGCACTCAGATACCGTAACTGACCCAAAGAGGTAAATCCTACTGATTTGTAAGAATTGTTAGCAATATATTCATCTATCATTTTGTTAATTACTCTTCCGTGGGTATCGCTATTTGCTTTTGTAAAGATTATATTTGTATCTTGAAGTTCATCTATCGCATACAAAAGCTCTCTAAATTGCTCTTTTGCAGTTGATTTTTCAAGCGTAACGGGATGAAAAGTAACCAAAATATTTTTCTTATTTAGTTTAAAATCAATAGATTCTTCAAACTCTTTCTTACCTAAAAGTTTTAATCTTTTGATATTTTCTATTCCCATCCCGCCGACATTAAAAACTCTGCTTGGATCTTCTCCTAGCTGTATCACTCTATTGCGATACTTATCTGTTGCGCTAAAATGTAAGTGGCTCATTTTGGTAATACTATGGCGGATAGCCTCATCAAATGCACCCTCTGTCGTCTCTCCACCGTGAAGATGTGCTATAGGGATTTTTGCTATCATAGCGGCACTAGCGGCACTAAATATCTCGTATCTATCACCCAAAACCACTACAATGTCGGGTTTTAACTCTTCATAAGCCTCCGCAAAACCTATCTGAGCCAGTCCCATAGATTTTGAGATTCCTACTGAGGTGTCCGAGGATAGAAGCATCTCTATTTTTTTATCAACTTTAAACTCTTTTTCTATCTCTTTGTATGTCAGTCCAAACTCAGGGCTTAAGTGCATTCCTGTAACTATAATCTGAAGCTCTAAATTTTTGTCGGCTTCTATCTCTTTCATTAACCAGTAAAGCAAACCGTATTCAGCACGGGTTCCTGTTGCTACACAAATTTTTCGTTTCATTATTTTTTCTTTTTGATAG
>JAUPKZ010000077.1 GCA_030837195.1 Campylobacterota bacterium | reverse complement strand
GTATGGCAAAATAGGGATTTGCATAGTCCTGGGCCTTCATTTTAATTTTGTATTTTTTTTACAACATAAAATCATATTTAGTAATTCTATTGTAAAAAAGATAAAAAGTCTATTGAAGTGTATATTAAGATTTTTCAATGTAGAAATTTTGAGGGCATTATAGTTTTCTAGTATTCAGAGCTATATTATGATGTTATTTATATAAGTTTTATTAAATATTTTTGCACCTTTTTTTTGTACCTAATATTTTCTTGAAAATTTCAATGTTATTTTTTGTTTAATAAAATAGCTTATTTATAGAAGTCCGTATTTATCGAGGTTTTCATTGAAATATGTATGAAAAATTAACGCTTTGGGGCATTCATTTTATAAACATATGCCAAAACTTCCGCAACGGCCGAAAAAAGCTCGCTCGGTATGGGTTTGTCTAAATTTACCTTTGCATAAAGGTCTCTGGCAAGCGGCGGATTCTGTACTATAAAGACTCCATTTTCTCTTGCTATCTTTTTTATCTGCAATGCTATGTGATCCATTCCTTTTGCTACAACTAAAGGCGCTTTGTTTTTTTGCTCGTCATACTTTAATGCAACTGCATAATGTGTCGGGTTTGTAATAACGACATCGGCTTTTGGAACTTCTGCCATCATCCTTTTTCTTGAGGCTTGCATTTGAATTTGACGAATTTTTGCCTTTATGTGCGGATCTCCATCCATATTTTTCATCTCATCTTTTATCTCTTGTTTACTCATCTTTAGACCATCGAAATACTGTTTTCTGACGATTATCACATCAATAACCGCAAAAATAAAAATAACTAGAAGCATCACAAGCGCAATAATAATAGTTTTGTCCCTAAGCCACTCCATCTGATCGCTAAAGCCAAAAAGAGCAACCGTAGGAAGCTCTTTTATAAATAAAAAGAAAAATACAAATCCAACACCAAGAGTCGTAAAAGATTTAAAGGTAATTTTTACGCCCTCTATCATTTTTTTTAAGGAAAAAAGATTTTTGACTCCCTTAATCGGGTCTAGTTTTTTTAAATCCGGAATAATTGCTTTTGCGGTAAATAAAAAACCAAATTGTGCTATTGCGGCAACTATACCGGAGATAGCAACTGCAAGTGCAAGGGGCATAACTATGAGAAGAAACTCTTTTATGCTAACTATCGTGATATCAACTATCATGCTTCTATCGATGCTCACACCTATAAGCGAAAAGTAGTACTGAAAAAGCAAAACAGTATGATTGCTCATATAAGGAAAAAGAAGTATTGCCGCCAAAATTGCAACAAAAAGAGCAAGTACCCCTGAAGCATCTTGGGATTTTGGAACATTCCCCTCAGCTCTGGCATCCTCTATCTTCTTGGGGGTGGGTTCTTCGGTTTTTTCTAAATCATCTGCCATTACAATTTCCTAAAAGAAGCCACTAAAATCTCAATAGAGATTTTTCTTTAGTAGCATAGCGCTTAGCGTAGAAAAAGGAACGAGTCCCTTTTTCGTTCAAATCAAGGTAGGACTCTTCGGTTTTTTCTAAATCATCTGCCATTGAATTCTAATATTTATTTTAATCGACTTTCATTGACAAATCTATCCATTTTGCCTGATGAATCATAGAGCCGCTGCTTATTGCATCTACACCTGTTTTTGCATATGATTCTATAGTTTCAAGCGATATATTTCCGCTTGCCTCTAAGAGTATATGAGCATAGTTTTGATTTCTGTACTCTACAACTTCTCTTATTTGCTGCGTACTCATATTGTCACACATAACTATATCTGCTCCCGCCTCAAATGCCTCTTTTGCAATCTCAAAACTCTCGGCTTCTATCTCTATTTTTGCCGTAAACGGGATAACTGTTCTTGCTTTTTGAACATACTCTTTTAAGTTTTTTATAGTCTTTAGATGCGTATCTTTTATCATCAATGCATCATCGAGTCCCATACGATGGTTTACCGCTCCACCGCATCTTGAGGCATATTTTTCAAACACTCTAAGAAGAGGTCTTGTTTTTCTGGTATCTAAGAGTTTTACGCCGTATGGCGCAGTAATATCAACATATTTTTTTGTTAAAGTAGCGATTGAACTCGCATGCAAAAGCATATTTAAAAGCGTTCTTTCTATTTTTAAAAGCACATGCGAAGTTCCTTGTAATGTCGCTAAAACATCACCTTTACTAAATGTTTGAGAGTCATTTTTGTTCCATTTTATCTCAAAGTTTTCTAGCTTTGCCAAAACATTTATGTACTCTACTCCTGCCATAACGCCGTCGCTCTTTGCAATAATTTTTGCGCTTGAGCTAACACACGGCTCAACAAGCGCATACAAATCACCTCTGCCGACATCTTGTTCCAATGATGCTTTTACAAACTCTTCTATCATAGTGCCAACATTCTCTCTAGCGCAATTTTTGCCCACTTTTGGGTATCTTCATCAACAAGTATCTCATTAAGAGGCGCGCCCTCGTCGATTGATTTAAGAATATCGTAAACATCTTTTAGGGTAGTTTCATTCATAGTAGGACACTCCGGTTTTGTGGACGAGAGAACGAAAGTATTTTTAGGACGCAGACGATTTACTAGATTAAATTCGGTTCCGACCGCAACCTTTTGCTCCTCAGGCAGCTCTTTGATAAATCTTATAATCTGAGAAGTAGAGCCTACAAAATCAGCGGCATTACAGATAGCAGGATCGCACTCGGGATGTACGACTATCAAAATACCCGGATATTTTTTGCGATAAAAGTTTATATCATCTACGCTAAAAAGCTGATGTACAGAACAAAAGCCGTTAAAACAGATAATATCTGCCTCTGCAGGATTGGTTCCATCCCCTAAAACGCAGGACTTCAGCCCCATTTGATTTGCTATATTTTGCCCTAAACATCTATCAGGAACAAAAAGAATTTTTTTACCCTCTTGCAAAGCGGTTGTTATGATTTTTTTAGCATTTGCACTTGTACAGACCATCCCGCCCATTTTTGCAACTTTTGCTTTTACATCTGCATTTGAATTTATATATGTAATGGGTAGAATATTTTCATTTGCTATTCCAGCTTCATTGAGAGCCTTAACCGAATTATCAAACTGCATACCATCTATCATAACGGCCATGGCACAGCAAGCTGCTTTTGGCATAACAACTCTTTTGTTTGGAGAGAGAACTTTAACACTCTGCCCCATAAATCCGACACCGCAAAAAACTACAAACTCCGAAGTGTCATCTTTAGTTTTCATCGCAAGTTCTAGCGAATCGCCGGTAATATCACCTATTTCAAAAACTTCGTCTCTTTGATAAAAGTGTGCAACAACGGTTACGCTTAACTTTTTTTTGTATTCATTGATTTTTTGTTTTAACTCTTCATTACTTAACTGCAAAAAAAATCCTCATAATTTATAGTAATGCTATTATAGCAAAATAAAGGGTACTTCTAAAGCTATTTATTAAAACCGGCTATAAATTTATATAGCCGTAATCATATCTGATGTACAATTGCAGAAATTTTTTTCTGGAAAATATGTATGGATTTTTTATTTAACACAAACGCTCAATTTTTTATTGCTGCGTATCTTATCGGCGGTATCCCGTTTGGGTTGTTACTGGCTAAAAAATTTGCCGGAGTAGATATAAAAAGCAGCGGTTCAAAAAGTATCGGGGCTACAAATGTCTTAAGAGTCGTAAAAGAGACAAATCCCGCTTTGGCAAAAAAACTAGGAGCTGCAACACTCGCACTTGATGCGCTAAAGGGCGTTTTAGTACTTGCGGCGGCATACTTTGCAGGTCTTAGCGAAGCTACACTTTGGGGCATTTCAGTTTTGGCGGTCATAGGACACTGCTTTAGTCCGTATCTAAACTTTGAAGGCGGCAAAGGCGTTGCTACGGGAATGGGTGTTATGGCATTTATGCTGCCGCTTGAAACTATTATAGCGCTTGTGGTGTGGGCTATAGGCGCAAAAGTTATCAGGATATCTTCTCTCTCTTCTCTAACGGCACTGCTGGCATTAGTCATGGCTAGTTTTATCATACATCCTGATTTAGCACATGCACCTGTACTCATCATAGCATTTGTACTTTTTTATAAACATATACCAAATATTATCAGGCTTGTTAAAGGCGAGGAAAAAAGAGTAATATGACAATTCATATAGAAAATTTAAAATTTCAGTGCATAATAGGAATTTTAGATTTTGAGAGAAAAGCCACTCAAGATGTAATCGTTAATGCGGTTATCTCATATAAATACAAAAAAAAGTTTATAAACTATGCGGATATAGTGCAAATTATTAAAACTCTTATGATTGAAGAGAAATTTTTACTTCTCGAAGATGCAATAGAGCAAATTTCCCTACATCTTCTTAAAAATTATAAACAGATTAAAAAAATCGAACTTAAAATTACAAAACCCTCTATTTTAAGTGATTGTCAAGTCAGTATTAGCAACAGTTATATGTCCAATTCTTAATCGTATGTTAAAAAATTATTAAAAAAAATTGAAATTTACTTTAAATTAACCTAAAATTATGATATCATTGCGCCAAAATATTGACTTACAGGACACAATTGATGCGTATTCTTATTATAGAAGATGAAGTTACATTAAATAAAATGCTTGCTGAGGGGCTCAAAGAGTTTGGCTACCAAAGCGATGTGGTAGAAACTCTCAAAGACGGAGAGTACTACTTAGATATTCGCAACTACGACCTAGTCCTTATGGACTGGATGCTTCCTGATGGAAACTCGGTAGATATTATCGGTGACATAAAAGCAAAAACTCCTAAGACGGTTGTAATTATACTCTCCGCAAGAGACGATAACGAGAGCGAGATAGAAGCTCTAAGAAGCGGTGCAGATGACTATATAAGAAAGCCGTTTGATTTTGATGTTTTAGTAGCTCGTCTTGATGCAAGACTTCGTTTTGGCGGAAGCAATATTATAGAGATTGAAGACTTGATTATAAATCCTGAAGAAGAAAAAATCACTTACAGAAATATTGAAATAGAACTAAAAGGGAAACCTTTTGAAGTTTTAACTCACTTGGCAAGACACCGCGATCAGATCGTTTCTAAAGAACAACTTCTTGATGCTATTTGGGAAGAGCCTGAGCTTGTAACACCAAATGTTATCGAGGTAGCTATTAATCAAATTAGACAAAAAATGGACAAACCTCTAGATATAACTACAATAGAGACTGTTCGCCGAAGAGGATATCGTTTTTGTTTTCCAAAAGAGATTAGCTGATTTATAAAAAATCGCAAATCTCATAAAAATTGTTTCAATAACTCATACCGCAGGTGCGTAGATGTTTTCAAAAAGAAGTATAAGACAAAGCTTTTTAATACAGCTTATTTTTGCATCTGCGTCACTTATTCTAATATTTTCATCTCTTCTTTATTTTTATATTGAAAAATCTATCTTAAATGAAAAATATGAAGAACTTCTTGACTATGCCAAAAATATTTCCCACAATGAGTCTTTATATGGCTCTGAAGTTCCGACTCCGGACTCTTATCTTGGAGTAAGTGTTGAAGTGGTATGGCTTCAAACACTACAGCAAGATGTAGATTTGTACGAAACGACTAAAGATAACAAAACTTTTTTAACAATTGTTTATCCGTTTAACCCTGAAGAGTTAAGCTATCTTAAAATCACAAAAGATGTAACCGGTACAAAACAGCTGCTCGATAAAATACTCAACTATCTTTTTGTTATAAATGCGGCGGGATTTTTACTTGTCGTAGTTTATGCTATCGGGTTGTCAAAAATGCTTGTACATCCCGTAAAAACGCTTAGTAAAAAACTATCCAATATGAATGAACACTTAATGAAACCAATAGTCGTAGATGAGCTTCCAGAAGAGTTTGAGCCTCTTGGAGAGACGATTAACCACCTAATAACCAGAATTCAAAACTTCATCAAATACCAAAAAGAGCTATTTATAGGAACTGCACATGAGCTAAAAACTCCGCTTGCAGTCATAAAGCTCAAAAATCAAGTTACTCTCATAAAAAAACGCTCTGCCGAAGAGTATATAGAAGCCATAAAAGTTACAAACAAAACGGTAGATGAGATGAATGTTATCGTATCAAATGTTTTAAATATAGGAAGACAAGAGGGAGCCCTTCTTGAAAAACCTCAAGAGGTAGATATTATTGATTTGCTAAGAAAAAAAGCCAACGATTTTGAGCTGCTTGCTTCAAATGAGGGTAAAAAACTTGAAATGTCTTTTGAACCAAACGGCTTTATGGCTCTTATTCAGGTAAGTTTGCTAAATCAGATAATTCAAAATTTTCTGCAAAATGCACTTAAATTTACTCCTCAAGATAAAAAAGTCATGTTAAAGAGTTCGCAAAATAGTTATGGTCTGCTTATAGAGGTTATTGATGAGGGCTGCGGCATAGATGAGAGTTCAGACCTTTTTGCACCATTTAAGCGAGAAGGAAACAAACCGGGTGTAGGACTTGGTCTTTTTTTAGCAAAAAGCGCAGCAGACGCACTTGGAGCAAAAATTGACATTAGAAATAGAACAGACGGAGTAGCAGGAACGGTGGCCAGTTTAAATCTAAATTCGAAGCTATCTTGCGTCTTGCCTGCAAGATAGTGAATTTAAAAAATAATAAAGCTTTATTTTGATATAAATCGTGCACAAAATATTAAAAAGATAGATAGGTAAGGTAATTTAATGGCTCTAATAATAATGGATGAATGTATTGCATGTGATGCGTGTCGCGAAGAGTGTCCAACAACGGCTATAGAAGAGGGAGATCCTATCTACTTTATAGATCCGGACCGTTGCACCGAGTGTGTCGGTGTTTATGATGAGCCTGCATGTGTTTCTGTGTGCCCTGTTGACTGTATTATACCTGATAAGGACAATGTAGAGTCTATAGCAGAACTTCAGTTTAAATACAAATCTCTTCAAGAGGAAGAATAAACAGGAATGGCAAAAAGAGTAGCCGTTATCGACATAGGTTCCAATTCCGCAAGAATGGTAATCTATGAGAGGAGCTCTCGTTTTGCATTTCGTATCCTGCACGAAGCAAAAAGCAGGGTAAGACTATCCGAAAACGCTTACAAAAATAACGGAAACATACAAGAGATTCCTATGCAAAGAGCCTATGATGCTCTTTGTGACTTCTTATCTATCATAAACTCTTTTCAAGCAAG
>JAUPKZ010000020.1 GCA_030837195.1 Campylobacterota bacterium | reverse complement strand
GCACTCTGGCTTGAGGTTCTTCTTGGGTCGTTTATAGCGTCACAGTAGAGGCTGTCTTTTGTGATGTCGATGTAGATACCGCTTAATTCGTTTACTATAAAGTTGTTGAGCATGCTCATGCCATGAACAAAGTTGTAGCTGCTAAATGATTTATAAACAGCGTCAAATACGGTTTTTGCTTCGCTAAGTATCCATTTGTCAAGCTCGCCCATTTCATTGTAAGGCGTGATAGCTTTTAAATCGTTAATATTTGCCAACATAATTCTAAAAGTATTTCTTAGTTTGCGGTAGTTCTCGGCACTCTGTTTTAGGATGTTTTGAGAGATTTTTAGGTCTCCTTGATAGTCGCTTGATGCAACCCAAAGGCGAAGTATCTCACTGCCGTATTCTTTTAAAACCGCATCTGGAGCGACGACATTGCCTTTTGACTTAGACATCTTCTCGCCTTTTTCATCAACCGTGAAACCGTGAGTAAGAACCATTTTGTATGGTGCTTTATGCTCAACCGCCGTACTTAAAAACATAGATGACTGAAACCATCCGCGGTGTTGGTCGCTTCCCTCTAAATAAAGGTCTGCCTGATACTCTCCTGCATCGTAGTTGCGGGATTTTAAAACGCTATACCATGTAGAGCCGCTGTCAAACCATACATCTAAAATGTCCGTTACTTTTTCAAGCTCATCGGCTTTATATCCAGAACCTGGGTAGAGGAGTTGCTCTGTCGGCATCGAGTACCATGCATCACTTCCGTGCATCTCAAAAATCATAGCAACAAAATTTAAGACCTTCTCATCAAGCAGCACTTCTCCAGTTGCTTTTACTCTGAAAAATGCTATCGGCACACCCCAATCTCTTTGTCTTGAGATACACCAGTCGGGGCGGTTTTCAACCATGCTTCTTAGTCTGTTTTTGCCGCTCTCAGGGAAAAATAGAGTTTTTTCTACCTCATTAAGTGCTATCTCTCTTAGTGTTTTATCTTCGCCTTTTGGAGTGCCGTCAACGCTTATAAACCACTGTTTTGTAGCTCTAAATATAAGAGGCGTGTGGCTTCTCCAGTTTGGAATAAGTCCCAAACCTACCACCGTCTCATCAAAACATCCAGTCTCATCAACAGGCATGATAACTTCCAAGTCATAAACAAGCCCGATACGGTAGTCATCCTCACCATGCCCCGGAGCCGTGTGTACACATCCAGTTCCGCTGTCCATAAGAACATGCTCACCCAAAACGATGCGGGAAGTTCTGCCGTTTAGTGGGTTTAGGGCTAAAAGATTTTCAAACTCTTTGGCTTTAAAGGTTTTTACTACATCTCCGCTTAAGATACCTTGTTCCCTTAAAGAGTCCAAAAGCTCTTTTGCAACGATATAACCTGTCGTGGTAAGCACATACTCTTCGTTTGGATTGATGGATATTCCCGTATTTGCAGGAATCGTCCAAGGCGTTGTAGTCCAGATAACAAGAGATGCTTTGCCATTTATAGAGAGTTTTGATTTTGCATCATCGCTTAGTTCAAAAGCGATAAAGATAGAGTGCGACTCTTTGTTTTCATACTCGACTTCAGCTTCTGCAAGTGCAGTTCTCTCAGCCCATGACCAAAATACAGGCTTGCTTCTCTCGATGAGAAGCCCCTTTTTAGCGACATTGCAAAGTGTGCGGTAGATATTTGCTTCAAATTTGTAGTCCATAGTAACATAAGGATTTTCCCAGTCTGCTATGACACCGAGCTTTTTAAACTCATCTCTTTGGATGTCTATAAACTCCGATGCATGAGCACGGCAAAGCTCTCTGATTTTTGCAGTCTCAAGCAGCTCTTTTTTCTGTTTCCCGCCGAGTTTTTTCTCAACTTGCTGCTCTATTGGCAGACCATGACAGTCCCAACCTGGAGTAAAACGAACGGATTTGCCGCTAAAATAGTTATGTTTTATAATGATATCTTTTAAGATTTTATTAAGGGCATGTCCGATGTGCGTGTGACCGTTTGCGTATGGAGGACCGTCATGAAGAGTGAAACTTTGCGCCTCTTTGCGGTTTTTCTTCATTTTTTCATAGACTTTTTTATCATCCCAAGAAGCGTATCTTTTTGGTTCATTTTGTACGAGATTGCCACGCATCTCAAATTTTGTAGTAGGTAAAAGTAGTGTATCTTTGTAATCCATAATTATCCTAAAAGCATATAAAATTTTTTGCATTGTATCTTTTTGGGCTTTAAAACCTACTTTAAAATATTTTAAAAATAGTGCTATAATAGGCAAAAATTTTAGAAGGCGGCTATTACAATGAAACTTCATCTTCTGCTCATCGGCAATAAATTTATATATAATCTGCCACTTAGAGAGTATGTTATTAGAAAAGTTGAAGAAAAATATAGTTTTGTTGACTCAATAACTTTTTTTAAGGAGAGTGACAACTCTTTGTTTTTGTATTTAGAACAAGAGTTAAATCTCTCAAATAACCTTATTATCGTAACTTCAAAAAGACACTATTCAACTATAGGAAAAGTTATATGTACCGTTACGGGAGATAATCAGATATTAAAAGAGGGGATGCTAATCCCTTCAAATAGTTCTATTTTTGAAGAGAGAAGCTATCTTCTGGCATATAAGAGTGCAACTGTAAATGTTTTACATCTTGATGAGATGCAAAAATTTCCTGAACTGCTGCTTTACTATGAAGATGCAACTGCTACAATGCATATTTTTGATGAAGATAAGGAGAGTGCTGTCGCGCTTCTGTCCCCTCTTGCTCAAACTTATGATGTTAAAATTGAGCTTGTTACGCTTATAGAGGGGTGGGTAGTAGTCAATATTGCAAGTAAAAAATACGGTAATATATCTAAATTTCTCTCTTTTTCTAAACAGCTTATCTCAAAAAGAGTAATTGCATCTTCGTGTATATTTAGCTATATCATAGATAGGCTTACTACTTTTAACAAAAAGATAACTTTTGCGGAGAGTTGCACCGGCGGGTTGCTTACTTATTATTTTACAAAAAACAACGGTGCTTCAAAAATATTTAACGGTTCTTTGATCACTTATTCAAACGATTTGAAAGAGAACTGGCTTGGAGTTGATAATAAAACCATTGTAGATAATGGTGCAGTTAGCGCAGAAGTAGTTGCAGAGATGAGTGAAGGTGCTATGAATGTAAGCAGTGCCGACTACTCTATCGCCATTAGCGGTGTTGCCGGTGATGGCGGAGGAACAAAAGAAAAACCTGTAGGAACGGTTTTTGTCGGAGTAAGAAACAAAAGTGGGCATATTGAGCTTAGATTGAATTTAAGCGGGGATAGAAACTACATACAGCAGCAGAGTGTTTTTTTCGCAATCAAAACTCTTCTTCTGATGGATAAAGAGGTGTTTTTTTAAATTTATTTGATTTTATCTTGACAATTAAAACCTATTTGCCTATAATTTCGTCCTCTAAAGAAATAGAGGGTAATGTCTTGTTAGCTCAGCCGGTAGAGCATCTCACTTTTAATGAGGTGGCCGATGGTTCGAATCCATCACAGGACACCAGTTTTTTTATATGCGCGGTGGTAGTTCAGTTGGTTAGAATACTTGCCTGTCACGCAGGGGGTCACGGGTTCGAGCCCCGTTCATCGCGCCACACAAAGCAAATTTTAGTGGTTATCTAAACTTTGTGATTAGATTATTTTTTTCTTTATCAAGGAAGAAAATTTATGATTGAGGAAGAATACTAAATGTATTTGACGATTGAATAAATTTTATGACGACGAGAAAGGTAAAAAGAATCAAGCAGGGCGTTTAGCTCAGTTGGTAGAGCGCTACCCTTACAAGGTAGATGTCACAAGTTCGAGTCTTGTAATGCCCACCATTTTTTGATTATACTTTGTTGAATTTCAACTTACATAGGTTACTATGCTTCGTTAAAATTTGCCTTGTCTAATACAAAAAAACAAGTTTTATAAAACCTTTTGTTTAATGAAAGTGACCCTTTCGTCTAGTGGCCAAGGACACTATCACTTCATGGTAGGGACAGAGGTTCAAATCCTTTAGGGGTCGCCATTTTGATTGGTGTTGTAGTAAAAAGCATAATTTTAGGGCGTTTAGCTCAGTTGGTAGAGCGCTACCCTTACAAGGTAGATGTCACAAGTTCGAGTCTTGTAATGCCCACCATTTTTTGATTATACTTCGTTGAATTTCAACTTACATAGGTTACTATGCTTCGTTAAAATTTGCCTCGTCTAATGCAAAAAAACTTTATATGCGCAGCGGTAGTTCAGTTGGTTAGAATACCTGCCTGTCACGCAGGGGGTCGCGGGTTCGAGCCCCGTCCGCTGCGCCACTACTAGTTTATCAATTTTAAAAAAAAATCAACTCATAAAGTTTGTAATATCTTCCAATTCACTATTTTGAATCTGAATCTCTTTTGACTCTAAAAAGTGTTTTATTTTTATATCTTCGTTTATTATATGATGCACAAGTGCGCGCTTTGAGATAACTTTTATTTTGGCTTTTATAATATTAAGATTTGCAGGAGTTTTGATAATTTTATTTAGATAATCAATAAGCTCTTCATGTAATGCAATATGTTCTTGAAGTTTATCATACCCGATAGAGCGCATATAATCCTCTTCCTCTTGAAAATGTGTTCTTGTGTAGTCGCTAAAATCATGCAATATAGTTCTTAGTTCTTCTTTTAGGTTTTTGCTATTTTCTTCTAAAAGATATAGTCTATTTACGATGCTAAAGAGCTTTTGATGTTGAGTATCTATATTTTTAATACCTACCGAATAATTTTTATCCCAAGGTATTTCTTCTTCTGTAATCACCGGAATCCTTTAAAATTGATTTTACTATAAAAAGCTTTTCTTTCCTCGTCCGTCATACGAATCTTTAAATCTAAATGTTATTAAGTTTTGCATAATAGCAAATAAAATTATAAAGTTGATAAAACTGCTTCCTCCGTAACTAAACATAGGCAACGGTACCCCAACGACAGGTGCAAATCCTATCGTCATAGATATATTTACGCCCATATAGATAAAAATCATAAAGGATATTGCTATTGTGACGACTTTTATATAATAATCGTTATTAAAAATGCTTAAACTCATAAGATGCAGTATAAGTAAAATATATATAAGAATAACTCCTAAAGCACCTAAAAATCCGCTTCTCTCCACTAGAAAAGCAAATATAAAGTCACTTGTAGCGATTGGAAGAAATTTCATTTGAGTTTGCGTGGCTTCTTCTTTTGATTTACCGGTAAATCCTCCGGAGCCGATTGCTATTATGGACTGTTTAACATGGTATGAAGGTTTTTCGCTTAAAAAATCTTGGATTCGTACCTTTTGATAATCATGAAGTAAAAACTTATAAGAAATAGGCGCAAAGAAAATTAAAAATCCTGCAATAACAGCCCATATTTTCCAGTAAACTCCTATAAAAAAAAGCACTCCGAATCCAATAAGCAAAAGCACAAGAGCCGTACCTAAATCAGGCTCTTTTACGATTAAAACGAAAGGGATAAGAATATATATACTTATTTTTAAAAATTGTTTGACTCTGTATCCCTTAATGGGCGGCGGAGTTTTATTTATTAAGTATGCAAGCATTAAAATTAGAGTCGGTTTAACAAACTCCGATGGTTGAATAGTTGCATTAACAAACGGTATATCTATCCATCTTTGCGCTCCAAGTCTTGCATGTCCGAAAAATTCAACTGCTAATAGCAGCGCTATGCTTACCCAGTAAATAAAAGGAATAAGCCAGCTCATTCTACGGATCGGCAGCAAAAAAACACCTAGAAATACCAAAGAAGCAACACCTACATATGCAAGTTGTTTTTGCGCAAGTGCGGGCACTACTTCATTTATTAAAGAATTTGAAATAAGTACGAGTGGAATGATAAGAATAATTGAAATAAAATCAAATTGTGCTAAAATACGCTTATCAATTCTCCACAACTAAAAACTCCATAAAATTTTAGAAATTGTAGCATAAAGGTTTAAAATATGAACGAAACGCAAAGTTATATTTGTGAAAAATCGGAACGATTAGATATATTTTTAGCCGATATTATGCAGCAAAGCCGTTCTCAAGTAGCACAACTCATTAAAAAAGATGCTGTTTTTGTAAATGAAGAAGTAGTAAATAGAAGCGGTCAAAAGCTAAAAGTAAATCAAGTCGTAACGGTAGTGTTTCCATCGGCAGTATCTAATCCGGCACAAGAGATAAATTTTGATATAGAAGTACTCTATGAGGATAACGATGTTTTGGTTATCAACAAACCAAGCGGAGTTGTAGTGCATCCTGCGCCAAGCGTAAAAGAGCCGACATTGGTTGATTGGCTGAAATTAAGGGGTATTCGCCTCTCAACGCTTAGCGGGGAGGAGAGACATGGAATTGTGCATAGACTTGATAAGGGGACAAGCGGCGTAATGGTTATTGCTAAAAATAATTACGCTCACGAGCTACTCTCTACGCAGTTAAAAGATAAAAGTATGGGAAGATATTATCTTGCCGTTATCACTCCACCGCTAAAAGATGATATTATTTCAATTGAGAAAAAAATTTCCAGAAATCCAAACAATAGACTCAAAATGGTATGTGATGATAGTGTCGGCAGGGATTCTAAAAGTCTTTTTAAGAATTTAGTGCTATCAAATGATGAAAAAAGTCAATTAATAGCATGTAAACTCTTTACAGGAAGAACACATCAGATCCGTGTTCATTTGGAGAGCATAAATCGTCATATTATCGGAGATAAAGTTTATGCGATAAGCCCTAAAAACGAGAAGGCGGAACGGATTTTGCTACATGCGTATATGATATATTTTATACATCCTACGACAAAAGAGAGTTTATCTTTTGTAGCGACACTTGATTCATATATGAAAGAGTATATTAACAATAAATTTAATACGGAGCAGATAGATGAAGTTATGGACATTGGCTACATTAAGCACGGCTTTACTACTAATTCTTAGTGGTTGCGGCGCAAAAGCGACACCAAAAAAAGAGGCACCTGTCGATGATACGCTGCCTGTGGTTACACTTACTAAAAACGGCACGATTGTAGATGTAAATTCTATTGCATTGGAGTGGCAGGCGGTAAGCGATCCGAGAGTTGAGGGTGTCTATATTTATAGAGCCGAGTTAGACGGAGCAAATAAAAAAGATGGTGCAGATGAGTATTATGATACGGTAAGCAACCGTTTTTCTACACATTATCTTGATACCAATATAAAACCAAATAGCAGATATAGCTACTATTTTAAAACATTTAGCGCAAATGCAGAATCAAGAAAAAGTCAAGCTACTACGATAACTTCACTCCCCCCGATGGAGTCTGTTGCATGGATTCATGCAGTTACTGGAATGCCAAGAAGTGCAAAAGTTTTATGGCGTCCTCATGCAAATGAAAAAGTAAAAGCTTATATTGTGCAAAGAAAAACACTTGAAAATGACAAGTGGGAAGATGTGGCGACTGTTTATGGGCGTCTAAATGCAGAGTATATTGACAAAGACTTAAAAGACAAGTTCACATACACTTATAGAGTTCGCACTCTAACGCATGATAACCTCATCTCAAACCCGAGTCAAGAGATTACAATCGTTACAAAATCTCTGCCAAAAGAAGTTATGCAGATAACGGCTAGCACCACACTGCCTAAAAAGATAAAGCTAAGTTGGGACTACTCTGCCGCGGATGATTTTTTAACATTTAGAGTTTATAGATCCGTAAGCGTTAACGGGACTTATTCAATGCTTGCAGACACTAAAGAGATGTCATATGTAGATTCTATAGATGAAGACGGTAAAGAGTATTTTTATAGGGTAAGTGTTTTTGATAAAGATAAGCTAGAGAGCATTACTGCGCACAATAGCGTAATGGGAAAAACACTAGTCAAACCGTCTGCTCCGTCAATTTCTGAAGCAAAAATAGTAGATGGAAGAGTGAAACTTTCTTGGATTAGCTTGGACTCTAGAGTGAAAAATTTTGTTGTACAAAAAAAGCATAAGAAAAGTATTTTTGAGAGCAAGGTAACAGAGATTGAAAATATAAAATCAAATGAATTTTTTGACTCTGATATACAAAACGGAGAGTCTTATCTTTATAGAGTATTTTCGGTAGATGCAAACGGTATTAAGTCTGAACCGAGTATAGAAGTTCAGATGAAGATTCAGGATGTTATGGTAAACAAAGCTTCAGTACCCTTAGATGTAAATAGAGCTGTTCCGCAGCCGCCTAAAGTTACGGAAGATGTAAAAGTTAATGAGCCTGTAGTTGAAGAGGTAATAGTCCCACTGCAAGATTTTAATTAAACGAGAGTTAATGCCGCATTTACATATAGCAAAATTTAAAGAGGTAGAGTTTCCATCATCTTGTGATGGCGTAAGCTTTCATTTTATTGCAAGTAATCCTAACAATAAAGAAGAAAAGCTCATAGCTACAAAAGCAGATGATGTTGATTTCTTTCTCTTAGTTAAAGAGGAAGAGAGAAAAACTCTTCTAAAAACTGACAAAATAACAAGACCTGCCGCAACACACATAGCGCATAAAGCACTTCTTGCATATGCAAAAGCGGCAAAGTTGGATATTCTTAGTTCAAATGTTGTAGAAAACTCAAAAAGTATTCATTTAAATGAGATGAGTGCTCTTAAAAATATAGATTATTTTACGACAGATTTTAAGCCCGATAGAGAAGTAAGGGTAGAAATCGGTTTTGGTTCTGGAAGACATCTGTTGCATCAAGTTTTATCTCATCCGGATATTCTTTTTATAGGGTTAGAGATTCATAGACCTTCAATTGAGCAGGTTTTAAAACAGATAAATATAAAAAATATAAAAAATTTGCTTATTCTTGATTATGATGCAAGGCTTTTTATGGAGCTATTGCCATCAAATGTCGTTGGAAAAATATATGTTCATTTTCCGGTACCGTGGGATAAAAAACCGCAAAGAAGAGTAATCTCTACAACATTTGTAAATGAGGCAAAAAGAGTTTTAATGGTAGGCGGAACACTAGAACTTAGAACGGATAGTGACAACTATTATAATTTCTCTTATGAAACTTTTATGTCGCTAAATAGAGTTTCTCTTCATATCAATAAAAACAGGGATATCGCTATTAGCAGCAAATATGAGGATAGATGGAAAAAAATGGAAAAAAACATCTATGATATCACTATGATAAATGAAGAATACTCCCAAGAGCTATTTTATGATTTTGATTTTACATTTGATAGTGTTAGACTTGCAAACGGCGATATGTTAAAGCTCCATAAAAATTTAAAAAAATTTGATGGTGGATTTGTAAATTTTGAGAGAGTTTATGATATGCAAGGTGGTGTAATGTTTCGTTTGGCAATGGGCAGTTTTGATAGACCGGAAAATCTTTTTGTAATAGTAAAAGATAAAAAGGCACACTATTTTCCTATCCCGCCTCTTAAGTCCAAGAGCAATTTGGAAGCACATAAATTATTGAACAAGGTATTGCATGGATAAAGTCATTGTTGCAAAAGATTTATCTTTATCATATTCAAACAATGAGGTAATTATAAATAAAGTAAATTTTTCGATTGATTCCGGGAGTTTTGTGTTTATTACGGGAGCAAGCGGAAGCGGAAAATCTACACTTCTAAAATCACTATTCGGAGCTCTAAGTTTTAAGCATGGAAGTTTAGTTGTAGGCGGTGTAGAGCTAAACAATATTTCAGGTAAAAAGCTCAATTTTTTACGAAGACATTTAGGGATAGTTTTTCAAGATTATAAGCTTGTAAGGGAATGGAGTATAGATAAGAATATTATGCTGCCGCTTCTTATAAACGGATATATGAAAAATGTTGCAAATGCTCAAGTAGATAAACTATTAAAACATGTAAGGCTAAATCATCAGTCAGGAAAATATCCATATGAACTTAGCGGTGGCGAACAGCAAAGAGTAGCAATGGCAAGAGCTTTGGCACATAACCCGATAATTATTTTAGCAGATGAACCTACCGGAAATCTTGATGAGTACTCATCACAGCTTATTTGGAACCTATTGGAGGGTGCGAACAACCAGTTGAAGACTACCGTTATAGTAGTTACACATAATATTCCGAAAAATTTAAATGTGACTTATAGACATCTGCATATAGAGTACGGGAGTGTTCATGAAATCTGTTAGAAATCATCTTTCATTGGTTATTGCACTTGTGAGTATTCTTTTTTCGTTGCAGCTTTATTTTGTAGTAGAGAGATCTATAGATGCATACAAAAAAAACCTCTCAAATAATTATTCCGTTATTGCAGTAAGCAAAGAATCTCTCGCCACAGAAGATATAAAAGCTATGAACAAGCTTATTGCAAATGTTGCTGAACTCTCGCCCGACAATGTCATAAAAAGATTGAACAGCGATATGAAAAATACAAATATTGAGTTGTTAAAGCTCTCTTTACCTAAATTTTATAAATTATCTTTGGCATACTATCCAACGCCCAAAGAGATAAAAGAGTTAAGAGAAGATCTTCTAAAAAGTAAGAGTATAACTAAGATTGAGGATTTTTCACATAGTCATGATACTGTATATAAGCTATTGCTTCTATTTAAAAATGTAGTTTCTCTATTTGCTTTAGTTGTTTTGGTTGTAACCGTACTTTTGATATTTAAAGAGCTGAGAATTTGGCAATATAAACATAATGAAAGAATGACGATTATGGCACTTTTTGGTGCACCGTTATGGCTTAGATCTGCGGTACTCTTTAGATTGGCAATAGTAGATGCCTTGATCGCAAGCTTTGTGACTCTTGGGTCTTTTGTCTATCTATCGTCATCTCCTTGGATACTTGAACAATTTAACAATATAGGAATTAATGTAATTGTATTTGATATCTTAAATGATTTTTTAATGATTCTTGGTGTTTCTGTTTCTATCTCAATACTTTTAGCTTCTTTAATAGTTATAGGTCATAAAGAAGAGGTATGATTCGTTTTATTTTACTAGCTATATTGGCATATTCTCTTGAAGCCGCGAAATCAAACATAGATGTGCGGATAAAAAATACAAGTTCAGAAATTACCTCTTATGAAAAGACGCAACAAGAGATAAACAAGAAGATGAACCAGACGGCAAATGCTATCTTGTTGCAGAAAAAAGAGATATTAGAGCAACAAGAGTATCTCAAAAAGCTTCAAGATGAGTTAAGAGAAAAAGAGAATAGCTATGACGGAAATTTAAACCAGTTAAAAGAGCTTAAAGGTTCGCAAGAACAACTCAGAAAAAAAGCAAATGAGATAGAAGAGGAGTTGGTTTTTACAATTGCTCAAAGTGTTTCTTTATCTATTATTCTTGAAGAGGAATATAGTGCAAGCGAGGAGTCTTTAATCGAGTATGAAGTTTTAGAGTTAATGCTTAAAAATTCAAAAGAGAAGATCAAAGAGCTAAATAAACACTTTTATAACAATTCTAAAAATATTGACGAGCTAAAAGAGCAGACAAACTCGCTAGAAGTTGCCATTGCAAGTATAGAAACAAAGAGAAAAGAGATTATAAAAACACAACAAAAAAATAAAGAGGATTTGGAAAAGTTAGAGGTTGCCAAAGAGTCTTATAAGAAGGAGTTAAAAGAGATTTTAAATAAGCAGGATACTCTTAAGAAAACTCTTTCGGAATTAAATATTGTCAAAATAGACGAAGCAAGAAAAGCAGAGGAACAAGCACAAAGAAAAGAAGCGTTTGACGCAAAAGAGGTTGAGGTCAAGGACTCAGATTTGCCGGATGTAAAAAAACGAGGCAGCAGTTATCAGGAGGTTAAGACCAAACTCTACACAGGTCCAAAAACTATAGCTCCGTTTGAGCCTTATGAAATTACAAAAAAATATGGAAACTATACAGACCCTATTTACGGCATAAAAGTTTTTAATGAGTCAATATCGTTAAAGTCGTCCGAAGCAAATACAAAAGTAAAAACCATATTTAACGGAAAAGTAATTTATGCGGACAAAACTGCGGTTTTAAACAATATTGTCATAGTTGAGCATAGTGATGGGCTTCATACGATATATGCAAATCTTTCACAAATTGCTCCAGATATTAAAAAGGGTGTTAAGGTTAAACAAGGCTCTGTTATAGGACGGATAGATAACGAGCTTATCTTTGAAGCAACGCAAAAATCGTTTCATATAAATCCTGTGACACTTTTTGAGTGATTTTTTGTTTTTTTAAAGTAATTTAAAAAAAAATTGGTTATGATGGGTAAACTATATAGTTTGTAGTTTTCCCTTAAGTAAGAGGAGGTGCGCTTTGGATTTAGAAAGAGACCTTGATAATAGTAGAAACAATCAAATGTACTATAATCAAATTCAAAAATATGGTCGTGCGCGCCATGATGTGCATAAAAATATGAAAGGCACATCAACTTCTTTTGGCTCTCAAAAGGTTGAATTTAGTAACTACCTTTTGGTTATAGAGGGTTATGAAGGTTTTTTTTATGCTGGTTATGTAGCTCTGATCCCATATATAGTAGGCTCATTGTTTTTATATTTTTTTGTAGCAAATGGCAGTTTCGGAAACTATAAGCTATTGGAGACGGAAGCTTTTTTTATTGTCTGGTTAATTGGATATGAGATAGTTGCGGCTTTTATGCTTATATTTATATTTGTCTCTTTCTTAATGTATGACAAAGGACCTAAAAAAAAGTATAGATAAGTGAATAGGCTCTAATTTTTGCTATAATTTTGAAAAAATTTAGGCTAAATTCAAATGAACTTTATTCAAACACGCGGCTTTGATAAGAGCAGAGCAAAAAGTGTCACATTCTCGGAAGCAATTTTAAATCCTATTGCATCTTTTGGCGGTCTTTATGTACCTGAAAAACTACCTCATTTAGGTGAAGAGTTTTTAAACAAGCATTTAAACTCATCATATAAAGAGTTGGCTCTTGATATGCTAGAACAGTTTGAAATCGACATAGAAACTTATGTCTTAAAAGATGCACTTGCTCTTTATGATAAATTTGACAATCCAAAAAATCCTGTACCGGTAGTAAAAGTAAAAGAGAACCTTTTTGTTAGCGAACTCTACCATGGACCCACTAGAGCATTTAAAGATATGGCATTGCAGCCTTTTGGAATAGTTCTCTCTTCTATTGCGCAAAAAAGAGGTGAAAACTATCTCATCTTAGCTGCCACAAGCGGTGATACGGGTCCTGCAGCGTTAGAGACTTTTAAAAACCGTTCAAATGTTGCAGTAGCTTGCCTTTACCCTGATGGCGGAACAAGCGATGTCCAAAGACTTCAGATGGTTACGGAAAATGCAAAAAACCTCAAAGTAATAGGTATTAACGGTGTTTTTGACGATGCTCAAAGCGCATTAAAAAGACTTCTTGCATCGGATGAGTTTAAAAAAGCGTTACAAGAAAAAAATATACTTCTCTCAGCTGCAAACTCTGTAAATTTTGGACGCATTATTTTTCAAATCATATATCATATACATAGTTATCTTGAACTTGTTCGCCAAAAGGTTATAGCAATGGGCGAAAAGGTTTATCTAAATGTTCCAAGCGGAAACTTTGGAAATGCTCTTGGAGCTTACTATGCATGGAAGATGGGACTTTTTGTAGAAAAAATCATCATATCCTCAAATGAAAATAATGTCTTAACAAGGCTCATTAAAACAGGAAAATATGATTTAAGAGACTCACATGTCGTAAATACTACATCTCCTGCAATGGATATTTTAAAATCATCAAATGTCGAGAGAGTTCTTTATGATATGTTCGGATATGAGAGAACTAGAGAACTGATGGAGAGTTTAGAGAGTAAAAACTTTTATGAGTTGAGTACAGATGAGCTTTTAAAACTAAGAGAATGTTTTGATGCGGATTATTGTAGTGATGATGAAGGAAAAAAGTATATCAACGAGATGTTTTATAAGTATAACTATCTTTTAGACCCTCACACTGCAACTTGCCTTAAATCGTACACTACTTGCTCTAAGCCTGAGGTAAAGACGATTGTATATTCGACTGCCGAGTGGACAAAATTTTCTCCGGTAATTGCAAATGCACTGACTGGCGAGGTTGATGCAGAGGATATAAAAGCTTTGGTTGCTATATCTAAAGAGGCAAAACTTGAAATCCCTGCTATGATAAAAGAGCTTTTTTCTAAAGAGATAGTTCAGAAAACTATTATAGAAAAAGAGGATATAGAAAAAGAGATATTGAAGTTTATATAACTTTATAGCTCTTTAGCTCTTTTGTAAGCCCTCTCAATTGCATCTATAAAAGCACTTCTGACACCTTTGTCTTCAAGTGCGCTGTATCCTGCCGCGGTTGTTCCTCCTGCACTCATTACCCCGTCTTTTAAAAGAGCGGGATGGGTATTTTGTATAAGCGCGCCAAACCCTTCAAACAAGCCTCGCATAACAGACATTGCATCATCTCTTTTCATTCCTTGTTTTACTGCGCCATCCGCCAATGCTTCTGCAATTAGCGCCAAATAAGCAGGTCCGCTGCCGGCAAGAGCAGTTGCAATGTCAAGCTCTTTTTGGCTACCTACCCATAAAGTTGCTCCGATAGCTCCAAATATCTCGATAGCTTCATCTCTAAACTCTTCATCACCGCAAAGTGTCGTCATGGATTTCTTTACGCTAGCTGCTAAGTTTGGCATTGTGCGTACTATTGCATTTGGCTGCAATAACTCTCTTATCTTTTCTATAGGCGTGCCTGCAAGTACGGAATATATTATTTTTGCTTCACCGTTTAGTTTATGCGAAACTTCTTCAATATTTGACGGTTTTATACAAAGTATAACGGTTTTGCCGCTCATATCAAAGTTTTCAAGAAGCGATTTTTTTATTTTAATTCCGAGTTTGTCTTCAAATTTGATAAGATTTTGCAAATCTCTGCCGACTACTTCAAGAGTGTATCGTTCTTTAAGCCCCTCTGCAATACTAAAAGCCATATTGCCGTTGCCTATGAAAGTTATAGTTTTCATAAAATGCCTTAATTTTTTTTATGATAGTATAACATCATCAAATAAAATTTAAAAAGTAAGCAGGAAAAATATGGAACAATTTTTACAAGATGCTAAAAATTCAAGCAGAGTTTTGGCTGAAATAAGCGGATCTGAAAAAAATAGACTCCTAAGAGAGATGGCAGATGCTATTAGAACAAATACAATGAATTTACTTGAAGCAAATGCGCTAGATATGAGAGAAGCAGATTTAAATAATTTATCTACGGCGCTAAAAGATAGACTTTTGCTAGATGAAAAGAGGGTTGAAGCCATGGCGGTTGCGGTTGAAGAGATAGCCGCACTAAAAGAGCCGGTGGGGCGCATACTTGATGGATGGATAACAGAAAATGGGCTAAAAATTGAAAAAGTAACAATTCCAATCGGTGTTATCGGCATCATATATGAGTCTCGCCCGAATGTAACAAGCGATACGGCGGCACTTTGTTTTAAAAGTTCAAATGTCTGTGTTTTAAAAGGAGGAAAAGAGGCTGAAAATTCAAACAGAGCCATAGCAAAAGTGCTTCAAGGAGTTTTAGAGAGAAACAGCCTGCCAAAATCTTTAATCTCCCTAATTCCAGACTCTTCAAGAGAGGGGGTTGCAAAATTAATCAAGATGGATAAATATGTTGACTTGATAATCCCTAGAGGCGGAGAAGGACTTATAAAGTATGTATGCGACAATGCAACGGTTAGCGTTGTTAAGCACGATAAAGGGCAGTGCCATACTTACATAGATAAAGATGCGAAAATGGATGATGCCATTAAAATTGCTATAAATGCAAAAGTGCAACGCCCCGGTGTTTGCAATGCAATGGAGACTCTTTTAGTCGATAGCATAGTAGCAAAAGAGGTGCTCCCACTCTTAAAGGCTGAGTTTGACAAGGCACACACGGAGCTTAAGGGATGCGCAAATACTAAAGCCATAATTGATGTAGCACTTGCTACCGATAAGGATTATGATACGGAGTATTTGGCAAATATTTTAAATATAAAAGTTGTTGATGGTGTAGAGGGTGCGATAGAACATATAGTAAGCTTTGGTTCTGGTCACTCGGAGGCGATAGTAACCGAAAATATTAAAACAGCAGAACTATTTTTAAATGCAATCGATGCTGCCGCAGTTTATGTAAATGCTTCAACTCGTTTTACCGATGGAGGCGTTTTTGGATTTGGCGCAGAAGTAGGCATAAGTACAAATAAACTTCATGCCCGCGGACCTATGGGGATAGAGGGCTTAACCACTTATAAGTTTAAAATTTACGGAAGCGGACAAATTAGATAAAATATTTAAATGTTGATACAAATCAACACCTTGGGTAAACATCTTAAATATAATACTTGAATTAAAAAATCAAAGGACTTTAGGATGGGATATATACCACAAGAAGCTACAAAGATAGATGTTGCCGGAGCGACGGTAGATTTTTATAAACTGCAAAAAAACGGTGAGAGTACTTACTATTTTGATACATCAAAATGCGGGCCACCTGAACCTATGGTAAACGCTATGGCAGGTCTTCGCCTTATCAAAGGCACAAGTGATAAGCTTGTTATGATAAATCATAAAACGCCGGGCGGGCTTTTTGCTAAACTTCAAGACGATATCGTTCATGAAATGGAAAATATTGATGGCGGCTTGGTTAAAGTAACATTTTCAAGTAACAATAGCGCGTCTTCAAGTTCAAATTTAAATGATGTGAGCCATTAATAGTAGATGTTTTCTATATCTCAGGACTTCGCACCGCCTTTTAAACTGATACTTCCATTTTTTATATTGGGGAGTATATTTTATGTAGTATCGGTTTTATTTCTTTTTTTCATAACAAATGAAAATATTGTTATGTTAGATACAAAAATTTTAAGTTTCATACATATTTTTTTACTCGGCTTTGTTATGATGATAATTTTTGGTGCCATGGCTCAGTTAGTACCTGTAGTACTAGAAGTCGGGCACTTCGGGGTTGAACTGTTTTATGCCATATGGCCGCTTCTTTTCATAGGCTCTTTAATGATGGGAATGGGTTTTTTAGCCTATCCGACTCTTTTGCCTTTTGGCGGCGTTGTTGTTTTGATTGCTATAATCATATTTATAGCCGAGATATTTTTAACAATAAGAAAAGTACAAAAAATGACTCTTGTGATGAGCAGCGTTCTTATTGCAAACATATTTTTATTAGCGGGTATTATTTTTGGTCTTTTAATGGCATTGGGTTATGCCGGCATGATTGATATTGATATAAATTTACTTTTAAGAAGCCATGTCTTTTCAGTAATAGGCGGATATGTTATCATAACTCTTATGGGACTCTCAGTAGTTCTTTTGCCAATGTTTGGGCTGTCGCACGGGTTTTCGATGAAACCTCTTAAAAATGCCATAATTATTATGAGTCTATCTGTGCTTTTTGTTATAGCTTCATCATTAAGCGGAGTTGCTTTTTTTGAGTATATAGGTTATGTTTTAGCGATGATTGCGCTTACTATATACTTTTTTCTTGTAAAGACTATTTACAGCACAAGAGCAAGAAAAGAGATAGATATATATGCAAAATCACTTATTTTTGCATATTTTTCCATGATTGCCTCTTTAATTTTTGGTATTTTATATCTCTTTAGCTCTTATGAGCCGTTTTTGCTAAGCGGTGCTTGGTTGATGTTTTTTGGCTTTTTTGGTTTTTCTATTACGGGACATATGTATAAAATAGTTCCGTTTTTGGTTTGGTTTGATAAATTTTCGCCACTTGTAGGAAAGCAGAGAGTCCCGATGTTAGCAGAGATGCTTCCTAAAAAAAGCTCAGAAGCACAGCTTGTTTTTTGCGGTGTCGGTGTTGTTGTTATTGCAATTGCAATAGTGTTAAAAGACGATACTTTTATAAAAGCAGGCGCTTCGTTTTTACTTATAGGAGCGCTATCGTTTGTAAGAAGTGTCTTTTATATGATAAATTATAAATAAAGGAAAATATGATGTATTCAAAAGATGAACTGTTTTTAGCCATATCAACCGTAATTGACCCTGAAGTTGGTTTTAATCTTGTAGAAATGGGGCTTATATATGACGCTTCTTGCGATGATGAGGGAAATGCATATGTTAAAATGACACTCTCAACAAAAGCGTGTCCTATGCACCAGATGATTCAGCAATGGGTAAAAGATGCCATCAAGAAAATGGCAGGCATCAAAGAAGTAACGATTGACCTTGTTTGGGAGCCGGAGTGGAATATAACAATGGCAGACGAGCATGTTAAAAAAGCACTTGGTAGAGCTTAAAAAACTAGTTTAAGCTTATCTTTGATACTCTGCAATAGCAGTGCAAACTCTTTGCAGAGACCTTTTGTACTTCTTTAAATTTGTTATATACTCTAAGTCGTTTGGATTTGTGATGCTCTGTTTAAGAGCAGTCGCCATGTCGTGTAAATCTTCTGCCCCTATATTTGCGGCTACACCTATAATATCAAGAAGCATTCTGTTTGCACTTAGCGCATCTGAATTGTTTATATATGTATGAAGCAAATCTGCAGAATCAGAGTATTTTGATATAAAATCATCTAAAATTTCATGATAAAATAACTTGTCTCCGCCACAAATCTCAAGCCCTTTTTTAACATCAAATTCTGTATATTTTTCATTCTCGTCATCTTTTGTTTTTTTATCTTTTTCGTTTGTATATATATAGAATACATCATAAAGTGCATCCATTTTAAGAGGTTTTTCAAGATGTGCTTCCATGCCGACGCTTAGCATATTTTTAATATCATCCGCTGCCGTGTCTCCGCTTAGTGCAATTACGGGAATGTGTTCAAAATTTGGATTTTTTCTAATCATTCTAGTTGCTTCAAAACCGTCCATAATAGGCATATGTGCATCCATAAGCACAAGAGCAAAATCTTTGTCATTTTCTAGTATATCAAGAGCTTCTTGTCCATTGTTCGCAATTTGCATCTCAATACCTGAAGCGCCTAGCATTCCGAGAATAACTTTTTGATTTATAATATTGTCCTCTGCTATTAGAATCTTAATGCCTTTAAAATGTTCAAAATCCTCTTTTACGATTTTATCATGTGAAACAAGTTCTCTTTTTTTTCTGTTTATCTCTTTTTTTATCTCTTTTTTTTCCGTAGCAAGCAGAGGGGCAATATGCTCTTCTTGAGGGGGAAGTTCTTTTTTTTCTACCCGTTGCTCCGTCGGTTTTTCAACCTCTTTTTTACCTTTTTGTGCCTCGGGATGAGTTTGTGTATATACGGTAGGTCTTTTTGCCAGTTTTAAAACGATAAAAGCAACGATAAATACCAAAGCAACCATTACTGCTATTATGCCGATTTGCACTTTTTGCCCCTTTTTTTGTGAGATAGTTCAATTAAAGTTTATGTATAATACCATTACTAACATAATAATAAATTAATTTAGGAAAAAAATGCAAAAAATTCCTCATGTGCCGGTTTTATATCGTGAAGTATTAGAAGTTTTTAGCGAGGTGGAGCCCGGTGTGATAATTGACTGTACAATGGGGTACGGCGGGCATTCGTCTATGATACTTGAAGCAAATCCGAATATAAAACTAATAGGCATAGATCAAGATGTTACTGCAATAACATTTTCAAGCGCAAGATTATCGAAATATAAAGATAGGGTAGAGATAAGAAAAGGGCGCTTTGCATCTGTTATAAAGGATATTATAAATGAGTACGGTAGAGAGAACATTAGAGGTATTTTGGCAGATATAGGTGTTTCGTCTTTGCAGCTTGACCAAAAAGATAGAGGTTTTTCATACGATAGCGATAGTCTTGATATGAGAATGAATGTAGAGGCCCCACTAAGTGCAATAAATGTCGTAAATGAGTATTCACAAAAGGAGTTGGAGAAAATTTTTTTAGAGTACGGAGAGCTTTACAATGCAAAACAATTAGCCTCTTTTGTGGTTAAAAACAGACCGTTTGTCAGTGCAAAAGAGATGGTTGAGAAGATGATGCCCATTTTGCCAAAAGCAAAAAAGATTCATCCCGCTACACTTCTTATGCAAGCTATTCGCATAGAAGTAAATAATGAATTGGGCGAACTTGAATTGCTTTTGCAAACACTAGAAGAAGCAAAGCTGCCAAATGCAAAAATTGCTATTATTTCATTTCACTCTCTTGAAGATAGAATCGTAAAAAATTATTTTAGCAAATGGAGACAGAGTTGCATATGTCCGCCTGAGGCTATGAGGTGTACTTGCAAAAATAATCACTCATTAGGTAAAATTTTAACAAAAAAGCCTATAATTGCTAAAGATGATGAGTTGAAACAAAATCCAAGAAGTAGAAGTGCTAAAATGAGAGTTTTTGAGATGGGTAGCAGTGATGAGTGAAAAAACAGAACTCTTAGAAGAGGTAAATTTTGTAATTAATCCAAAAAAAAGATTGGATGAAAACTATCTTTTGTATGTAGTGCTTACTATATTGCTTGTTCTTGTTATTTTATTTCCGAAGATATATATACATCAGCAGATATATTTTATCAGTAGAGATATTTCAAAACTACAAGGCGAGTATGATACGCTTAAAGAGGAAAATAGACTTATAAACTCGTCCGTTGAGTCTCTTAGATTTAAAAATCAGATACTAGATACGCTATTTTAAAGAGGTTTGATGGTTCGTCGTTTTTTAGAGTTTGCCATTGACAAACCACTTTTAAACCATATACTTTTGCTATTTTTCTTTGTGCTGTCTATTTTTGCATATATAAATATATCCAAAGAGATTTTTCCGCCTATGAATATGGATAAAGTCACTATAACGGGCGGATATGCAGGTACTTCTGCGGATGTTTTGGATAAAATGGTTGTAAAAACCATAGAGGATGACCTTCAAAACATAGATGAATTGGACTCTATAAAAACAGTTATTAAAAATGGCTCATTCTCGATTATTGCAGATATAAAACCCAACTCGGATAATGCTAATGTTCTTAATGAAGTAAAAGATATTGTAGGTAGCGTAAAGAAGGATTTGCCTGCCGATATGTCTGAGCCTATTGCTCAGATAAAACTACATGAATTTCCGCTTGTGTTGATTGCACTAGCCGGAGATAGACCAAAAAAAGAGCTTCTTGAGAGAGCGGATGAGCTTAAGAGCGAACTTAGTAAGTTTAAAGACTTAAGTGATATAACTATTCGCGGTGATGCCGAAGAGGAACTGGTTGTCAACATAGACGAACAGAAAATTTTAGCCCACGGCTTAAAGCCTATGCTTGTTATAGAGTCGCTAAAAAATTTAAGCTCTATTTTTCCAATTGGAACTATCAAAGAGAGGGGAGAACACCTTTATATATCAACATATAACGGTGAAAAAGATAAAAGTACCATAGA
>JAUPKZ010000019.1 GCA_030837195.1 Campylobacterota bacterium | reverse complement strand
GCAACTATTTTTTTATCATCTCTTTGATTGTTACTCGCCGATGCATTTATTTTAGCATTTACATCAGGTCTTGCTTCGGGAAAATATTTACTTAAAATATTTGACATAATATTCATACAATATATCATAATAATCAAAAAAAGATAAACCGTCCCCATTCCAAGAACCAAAAATTTTATACTCTCTAGCACAGGATTCATTTCCATGACTACACCTTCCAAACTTGTTTGGCGGATATTGTAATATAAAATAGTTAAAAGAATTATTTAATATGACTTTAAATCTTTCATAAAGCTATAAATTGTTACTTTTTGATTATATAATTTGCACAAAGGAAAATGATTTATGATAAAAAATAAAGTTGCACAATTTAGCCGTATCAACACCATAGAGGGATACTCTTATATTATTCTTGTTTTTATAGCAATGCCTATGAAGTATTTTATGGATTTTGCCATAGCAGTAAAAATTGTAGGAATGATCCACGGAATACTCTTTATGCTCTTTTGCTATATGCTTGTACAAGCTTGGAGAGAGAGCAAGTGGCAGTTTAGTGAAAATGTTATTTTTTTTGTTGCATCACTCATCCCTTTTGGAACTTTTTACACAAAAAGCAAAATAGACTCTTACATATAAAAGTCACATCCAAAAATTAAACTACTATTGTAAAAAAAAATTGTACACTTATAAAATATTATTAAAAGGATACCATAATAGATGATAGCTGGAATGAATGAACAAGATTTTATCGCTTATCTTATTTTTGGTTTTATACTTAACTTTCTTTTTTCATTCTCATTTGGAATTTATATGAGTAAGAATATAGGGTTTGATGAAATGCTTAGGCTAAAAGGAGACAAGGAACAGTCACTTTTGGTTGCTCTTTCACTTTTTATCCCTTTTGCAAAGATGGCTGTTACTCTATACAGAGTTGCTATTCTTCAGATTTTTTTCTTAAATAGAGGCTATACGCATAAAGAATTTTGGATATACTTAACCTCTCATAGAGATTAAATATAAGGCAGGAGGCAGCGAAGATGGATGATTTTAAATTAAAACTTGTTATAACCGTGCTAAGCGGTATCGTATTTTCATTTATTTTCATCATACTTGCTTTTGTTTTACCGGAAAAAAAAGAAGAAGCTTATGCAAAACCATCAAATCTTCTTCAAGAAGTTTCACACGCTCTAAGAGACTAAAGAAGAGGCATTTTACAAGAAGTTTTTTACTCTTATAAGCTTGATAGTTTCGTATGCGGTTTCAGGGTCTAGTCTAACCGCAGAAATCTCTAAAGCCTTGACGCAAAGTTCCAGATGCTCCAAATCTCTCTCTTTCATCATCTCTTCGAGTATTTTAATAGCGTCTTTAATGCGCAGATTTCTTACAACTCCTAAGTTTTTATGTGCTAAATTTCTAATATTTGTATAGTCTAAAAACTCGCCTCTGTCCTTCTCTTCTTTTAGCTTTTGTATATATTTGTAAAAAAGTATATTTGATTTTAAAATTTGTATAATATAGTCTTCAACCAGCTGCACAATAATCTCTTCTTCAAGAGCGAGCTCCTCAACTGCTTCATTTATATCATAACGATAGCCTGAAATATTAAGAGATGTAAGATTATGTTCAAAGAAGACTTCCCCCTCTGCAAGCATCTTATCAATAGAAGAACGAAGATGACTATCTTTTTGTAGTCTTTTTTCTATATAATTATTTATCATAGATGTAAAATAGCATAATTTTTTAGTAAAAAATATTAAAAATTATAATAAAACTTATAATTACATTGTGAGTGCTACAATAGCACTCATTGTACGATAGAACTATATAGCTTTTGCAATAATTCTATTTAGCCTTATTATAAAACCTGCCATATCTTCTACTTCTACGCCCTCATATAGTTTTGCTTGTTCAAGAAGCACATATGCCGCATCGCTTATGAGGTTTTGATCTCTTGCTTCCCTTAGCTTCACAATCAGCTCATGATTTGGGTTGATTTGTAAGATAGGCGCAGGAAGCGGATGTTCTTTGCCTTGCCCCATCTGACGCATAATCTTTGCCATCATATATGCAGGGTCATCTTTATCATCTTTTAGTTTTACCGGTGAATCAACCAAATCAAATGTTACTTCAACACTTTTCACACTATCGCCTAAAGTATCTTTTAGCTCTTTTGCAAGACTCTCAAAGGACTTAACAACCTCTTCATGCGATTTTTTCTCATCTTCGCTCTCATCAAATACTGCATCGTTTACTGATATAAACTTATACTCTTTATATTCACTTACCATAGGAAAAACTATAGTATCAATCTCTTCATTTAAAACCAAAACATCGATGCCGCGAGATTTAAATCTCTCTAGTGAAGGAGAGTTTTTAAGCATAGAAAGAGATGCTTTTGCAGCTATATAATATATCTCTTTTTTAGTTTCATCTACGCTTTTTACAAAATCTTCAAACATCACTCTCTCATCTGATTTTAGAGTGTTAAACTTCATAAGTTCTAAAATCTTCTCTCTATTTCCGTAGTCGCTGTAAATACCCTCTTTTAGCACATTTCCGAACTCTTTAAAAAATGTATCATACTTCTCTTTATCATCTTTTGCGATTTTTGCAAGCTCGCCTAAAACTTTTTTAACAGAAGCATTTTTTATCTTTGCCATTACCGCATTTGACTGTAATATCTCTCTTGAAACATTTAGAGGTAAATCTTTTGAGTCTATAACACCTCTTAAAAATCTTAGATATGTCGGCATAAGCTCTTTTTCGTCATCCGTTATAAATACACGGTTGATGTATAACTTTATACCGCTTTGATAATCGACTCTATATAAGTCTATAGGCGCTTTTGAAGGTATGTAAAAAAGCGTCGTATATTCTATAGCACCCTCAGCCTTGTTGTGCATCCAAGCAAGAGGCTCTTCCGATGAGTGTGATATGGAGCTGTAAAAATCTTTATAATCCTGCTCCCTTAGTTCACTTTTTGAAATCGTCCAAAGTGCGTTTGCACGGTTGATCTGAACATTTTCTATGTCGGTTCTTGATGGCTCTATCTCTTTACCATCATCATCCTTCTTTGCTGCTACAAATTTTTCTTTATCCATAAAGATTGGGAATGGGATATGATTTGAGTATTTTTTGATAATGTTTTCTACTCTATGGCTATCTAAAAACTCGCCATCTTCATCGTTTATATGCATAATTATCTCCGTACCATGACCTTGCATAGTAGCTTCTTCTATCTCATACTCGCCGTCCCCTAGACTTACCCATTTGTACGCTTTGTCTTCATTTGCTTTTTTTGTAGTAACTTCAACTTTATGTGCAACCATAAAACAAGCATAAAAACCTACTCCAAACTGCCCTATAAGGTTAGAGTCTTTTTTCTGATCTCCGCTTAGGTTTTCTAAAAATGCTTTAGTACCGGACTTTGCAATAGTTCCTAAGTTATTTCTTAAGTCCTCTTCATTCATACCGATACCGCTATCCCTGATTATAAGCGTTTTTGCCTCTTTATTTGCTACAATATCTATCCTTGGAGAGAATGAGACATTTTTATAAGCATCATCTCTTAAAACTAACATATTTAACTTATCAAGTGCATCTGAGGCATTGGAGACTAACTCACGAAGAAAAATCTCTTTGTTAGAGTAAAGTGAGTGAATCATTAGGTTAAGTATCTGCTTTGCTTCTGTTTGAAACTGATGTTTTGCCATCTGTATAATCCTTATAAAAAATTTTCGTTATATTAGCAAAAAAAAGTTAATAGTTGCAAGTTTTATCAACTGTATTTAGTCTTTAAGACTCAACTATTTTTAGTGTTAATTCAAGTTAAAATATATTTTATTAATAAAGCCCTCTAAATCTTTTTGCTATAATTAGGATAAAAAAAGAGTGGTTATGTCAAACGATTTTATAGATATGATAGAACCTACGCCCACACTTCACTCAAAAAAATGCCGCATTATCGCGTTTTGCATAGAGATACTTTTAAAATACTCCATATATGCAGTAATGGCGGCGGTATGGTACAAATATGATTTTTTTCTCTCTTTGTTTGCACTGATGCTTAGTTTTATAATAGTGGGTATAATTCGCTCAAAACTAAGAAATAGTGCCATACCCCTTTCTCAGAGGGAATATCACTATAATGACAAAGGTATAGCCGCTTGGTACACTGCAAAAGAGATATGTTATGACGAGATACAATAGATGGCACTGATAGATTTACTAAATATTTCAAAACATTATGAAACACAAAAGATTTTAACCGATGTAAATTTCCACATAGACGAGGGCGAGAGAGTCGTTATCATAGGTAAAAACGGAAGCGGAAAGTCAACGCTTATGAAGATTATAAACGGCACGCTTGAGCAAGATAGCGGAGAGAGAATTACAAAACAAAATCTAGAGATAAAGATGCTCTCGCAAAAGCCTGAGTTTAAAGAAGGAATGTCTGTTAAAGAAGCTGTTGAGAGCGGGCTGGACGAGTTAAACAATGCAAAAAAAAGATATGATGAACTCTCACTGCTTCTTGCAGATAATTTTGAAAACAAAACACTTATAAACGAACATGAAAACTTAGCTAGATACATAGAACATCATAATGCTTGGAACTTGGATGACAAGATAAAAAGGGTTATTGAGCATTTTGACCTTAAACAGTATGAAGACAAACCTGTAACACTTCTTAGCGGCGGTGAACAAAGACGAGTTGCGCTTGCATCGCTGCTTTTACAAAAGCCAGATGTATTGCTTCTTGATGAGCCTACAAACCACCTTGATGTCTATATGGTAGAGTTTTTAGAAGAGCTTTTACTAAGAGAGCGCTTTACTCTCATTTTTATATCGCACGATAGATATTTTATAGATAGAGTGGCAAATAGAAGCATAGAAGTTGAAGATTGTGCACTTAGAGAATATAGCGGAGGATATAGCAACTATCTGGCACAAAAAGAGGAGTATTTGCGAACGCTCCAAAAACAGCATGAAAACTTGTTAGATCTTTTAAAAAGAGAAAATGAGTGGTTTTCAAGAGGAGTAAAAGCAAGACTTAAGCGCAATGAAGGTCGAAAAGAGAGGCTTATGACTCTTAGAGATGAGGCAAAAACAAACCCTGCCAAGATAAATAAAATCTCTCTTGAACTTCAAAGAGAAGCAAAACATTTTAACCGAGACAAGAGTGTAAATAGACAAAAAATGCTCTTTGAAGTAGAGAATCTTACGCTTAAACTTGGCAACAAAGAGCTGATTCAAAACTTCTCCACACGCATACTTCAAAAAGATGTCATAGCCATAGTAGGACCTAACGGCAGCGGTAAATCCACACTTTTAAAAGCTCTCTTAGGACGCATTGAACCAAGCGACGGGACAATAAAAAGAGGTGACTTTACCATAGGCTATTTTGATCAACACAGAGAAATGCTCGATGACGATAAAAACCTAATGGAGACTTTTTGCCCGCTTGGCGGCGATAGAGTAAGTGTCAGAGGTCGAGATATGCATGTATATGGATACCTCAAGAACTTTTTATTTCCAAAAGAGTTTTTAGACAAAAAAATAGGAATACTCAGCGGTGGAGAAAAAAACCGCATCGCGCTGGCTCTATTATTTACAAAAAATGTAGATATTCTCATACTTGACGAACCGACAAACGATTTAGATATACCGACTATAAATATACTCGAAGATCAGCTTATGAACTTTAACGGAGCGGTTATCATAGTAAGCCATGACAGATATTTTGTGGATAAAATAGCAAAAAAGCTCTTTATTATAAAAAACAGGCACATTGAAGAGAGCTATCAACCATACTCTGAGTACTTGGAACTTGAAAAAGAGCTTCAAGAGCTTGAGACAATAGCAAATGAAACAAAAAAACAAGAGATCCAAAAACCAAGAGAAAAACAGCAAGTACTAAAACTTACATACAAAGAGAAGATAGCGTTAGAAACTCTTCCAAAAGAGATAGAGAAACTAGAAGTACAAATAGAAGAAAAAAACGAGTGCCTTGCAAATCCAAAATGTTACGAAGAGATAGGTATTACAAGATTGGCAAAAGAGTTAGAAGATCTAAAAGAGCTTTATGAGGCAAAAGTAGAGGAGCTTCTAGCTATACAGCTAAAAGAAGAGGAGATAAATAGTTAAATTAACTATTTTCTACCCTCTTTTAGAGTATCCGCTATCAAAAATGCCAACTCTAATGCTTGATTTGCATTTAGTCTTGGGTCACAGTGCGTATGGTAGCGAGAGCTTAAATCCCCTTCGGTTACTATAAACGAATCACCGCCGATGCACTCCGTTACATTTTTACCGGTCATCTCTAAGTGCACTCCGCCTGCATATGTTCCCTCGGATTTGTGAACTTGAAAAAATTGTTTCATTTCGGTTAACACTGCATCAACAGGGCGAGTTTTGTAGTTGTTTGATGATTTTATGGTATTTCCGTGCATAGGGTCACAGCTCCATAAAACTTTTCTACCCTCTCTCTCTATTGCACGGATAAGTTTTGGCATACCCTCAGCCACTTTATTTGCACCCATTCTTACTATAATATTAAGTCGTCCTGCTTCATTGTTTGGATTTAGCGCATCACAAAGTCTAATCAAATCATCAGGATCCATAGAAGGACCTGCTTTTAGCCCAATAGGGTTGTTTACGCCTCTTAAGTACTCAACATGTGCGCCATCAAGCTGCCTAGTTCTATCGCCTATCCATAACATATGAGCAGATGTATCGTACCACTCACCAGTTAGCGAGTCTTTTCTGGTAAATGCTTCCTCATAAGGAAGAAGCAGTGCTTCATGTGAAGTATAAAAATCTGTCTCTCTTAAGTTTCTATATGTCTTAGATGTTATGCCGCATGCTTTCATAAACTGCAATGAGTTATCTATCTCTTTTGCAAGTTTTTCATACTTTTCCGACACTTCATTCTTATTTGTAAAATCTAAATTCCACTGATGAACACGGTGAAGATCTGCCATACCGCCGGATGCAAAAGCACGGAGTAGATTTTGAGTAGCTGCCGATTGATTGTACGCTTGTATCATTCTTTTTGGATCAGGCACTCTAGCCTCTTTTGTAAACTCTACACCGTTGATGATATCACCCCTGTATGCATCAAGAGTCACGCCATCAATCGTCTCCGTATCTGCCGAGCGAGGTTTTGCGAACTGTCCGCCTAGTCTTCCTACTTTTACTACGGGAACTCCTCCTGCATAAGTTAACACTACCGCCATCTGCATCAATGCTTTAAAAGTATCGCGAATATTGTCTGCGTGAAACTCCGAAAAACTCTCCGCACAATCTCCGCCTTGAAGTAAAAATGCTTCACCGTTTACGACATCTGCAAGCTGCTCTTTTAGTCTTCTTGCTTCGCCTGCAAAAACAAGCGGTGGATAGTTTTTAAGCTCTTTTAAAACTCTTTCTAATTCATCTTTATTTGGGTAAGTCGGTTGTTGCAAAATTGGTTTTTCTCTCCAACTAGTCGGACTCCATATACTCATTTTAAAACCTTTTTTTATGTTAAATTCCCTTTTTTAAGCAGTATGCGACTGCTCTTAAGAGACTCTTGCAATAATAATTTTTTCGCCATTTTACATAAAAGTAAATAAAATAGCACTGATTAAAACAAAATAATATAAAAGCTATTTTTTATGCTTATAAATGTATAATACTAACTCATCTTCAAAGAATGGCGGCTGCTGTATGCATAAAAATGATTTAAAAGCGTTGGTGGAAGGAATTTATGAAAACCTGCTTGAGCGCATTGATACAAACGAAAATGCAACTAAAGAGCAAGTTATACGATACCTAAAAGATGCGATTGATGTTGTTTCCGTCATAAACGACAAAGATATTGACTCCATCGAACATGCAAAACAAGCATTTAGCAACTCATATAGAGAACTTGTAAACCAAAGTTTAAGCTCTTATGAATACACAAACGGTCAATTTGAAATCCTTACAAAACTTCAAGAAGAAACTCTTCAAGAGTGCCATTCAACAGAAATAGATCTAAGTTTAGTCACGGCAAAATTTAGCGAGATTCAATCTCATATGACACAAGAGATAAAAAGAGCAAATCAAGTTATAACAGAATTAACAAATAAAGTAAAAACACTAGAACAAACATCTAACTTAGATCCATTAACAAATGTCTTTAACAGAAGAGCGCTAAACTCTCATTTAAGCAACACACTCTCAAATAAAATCTCGTATGATATGCATGTCCTTATGTTGGATGTAGATAATTTTAAATTTATAAATGATAATTACGGTCACATAACGGGTGATAAAATTTTAATTTTTATTGCTAACCTTTTAAAAAAGACTCTAAGAGACGGAGACAAATTATTTAGATACGGCGGTGAGGAGTTTACTATTATCCTCAATCGCAACACAGACTCTCAGTCCGAAGCTGTAGCACAGAGAATTTTAAATCTCATAAGCGCAAACAATCTTATATATCTTGGAGAAAAGATAGAGGTTACCGCAAGTATAGGAATGACTAAAATTATTGGTAATGATACAATAGAAACCCTTTTATCAAGAGCAGACAAAGCACTTTACATTTCTAAATCAAACGGAAAAAACATGGTATCTAAGGTGTATAACTAATGGAATTTAACTACTTTGATATTATAGTAACCATCTTAATTCTATTTTTAGGATTAAAAGGTGTTCTCAACGGTTTTTTCAAAGAATTTTTCGGCTTTATCGGTATCATAGGGGGTATCTTTATAGCTTCTCGTATAGGTGATGATGTAGGCAAAATCATAAGCGATACAATCTTTAAATTTCAAAACAGTGCTGCAATCAACTTTACGGGCTTCTTGGTAACACTGGCTTCTTTTTGGCTTTTTATGGTAGGCGTCGGCATGCTTTTCAAAAAATTAAGCTCTATTAGCGGTCTTGGTGTTTTTGATAAAATTTTAGGCTTTATCTTTAGTGCCGGCAAATTTTTCCTTATCGCTTCGGTTATATTTTATGCTTCTTACAACATAAAAGCCGTAAAAGCGAATATTGACTCATGGATGCAAAACAGTGCTCTATTTGGACTCTTCATAGAGGCAGGCGGTTTTATAATGAAACTTGAGCCGATAAATATAACGGACAACAATCTAACTATTACCATGCCAGATACCAATGTCACGCTGCCAAATATGGATGATATGCAAGATTCTGCTATAAAGATTTTAGAAGACACTAAAAAAAAGATAAATGAACAGATAGAACAAAATGTATCTAATGGGGCAAAGAGATAATATGTCAAACATTACAACGGATTTTAACTATAAAACGGTTGAATACAATCAGTTGCTAAATGATTTTAAAGCATTGCTGAAGAAAAACAACCTAAAATTCACAATCCAGCGAGAAGTAATTTTAGAGACTCTTTATAACTCAGACGAGCATTTAACGCCTGAGTCTCTACACAACCTTATACAAGCGAAATTTCCAAACTTAAACACCGGAATAGCTACGGTTTATAGAACACTCTCTCTTTTAGAAGAATCAGAAATCGTCACATCGTTGTCTTTTGGTGCGCAGGGTAAAAAATATGAACTTGGTGCAAAGCATCATCATGATCATCTTATATGCACTAGCTGCGGAAGTATTACCGAGTTTGTGGATGAACAGATAGAAGATAGACAAAAGAAGATCGCCGATGCACTTGGGTTTAAGATGCAGGATCACTCGATGCAAATATATGGAATTTGCAAAAACTGTCAAATAAAGGAATAGATATTGATTTTTGATAACAAACTGATACAACAAAGAATTGAAAAAGTAAAGCTGCTAAGAGATGAGGGCATAAATCCATACTCAAATGCATCCGCTAGAAATACGACAATAGAAAAATTTATAAATGTAAATTCAGATATTTTTCACAAAGAGACGAAGAGAGACGAAAATAGACACTATACGCTAAGCGGCAGAATAAAACTCTTTAGAATTATGGGTAAAGCAAGTTTTATACAGCTTGAAGATGAGAGCGGAGTGCTTCAAGTATATGTAGCAAGAGACAATCTTGCTGAAGGTTTTTATAATGAAACCTTTAAAAAACATATAGAAGTCGGGGATATAGTAGAAGTTTCAGGATATCCTTTTGTAACTGGACAAGGTGAGCTATCCATTCATGCAGACACTCTTGTACTACTTACAAAAGCCATCTCTCCACTACCTGAAAAGTTTCATGGTATTACAGATAAAGAGACGCGCTATAGAAAGAGATATCTTGACCTTATAATGAATGCAGATGTTAGGAAAACTTTTAAAATCCGCTCTAAAGTTATCTCTCTGACTCGCCGTTTTTTTGAAGATAAAGGCTTTTTAGAAGTTGAAACTCCTATGATGCACCCAATAGCAGGCGGAGCAAACGCAAAACCGTTTATTACACATCACAATGCGCTTGGAATAGACAGATACCTTCGCATTGCTCCAGAACTTTATCTAAAAAGACTTATTGTCGGTGGATTTGAAGCTGTTTTTGAGATAAATAGAAACTTTAGAAATGAGGGAATGGATGCAACGCACAATCCTGAATTTACATCTATCGAGTTTTACTGGGCATATAAAACATATAAAGATTTGATTGAAATCACAAAAGAGTATTTTAAATATCTATTTGATCACCTCAGTCTTCCTACAATTTTACACTACGGCGATATGAAAGTTGACTTTAGCAGCTTTAGTGAAGTTCCGTTAATAGAATCGTTATATACTATCGGCGGCGTTCCAAAAGAGATAGTAAATGACAAAGAGAAAATAGTTGATTTTTTAAAGAGCAAAAATATCACAGTAAATTGTGCAATGTCACTCGGGCAGTTACAAGGTGAGCTTTTTGATGAATTTGTAGAAGATAAACTCATCAATCCTACATTTATTACCGAATACCCCGTAGAAATTTCTCCTCTTGCAAGAAGAAGCGATATTAACCCTGATGTAACTGAGAGATTTGAACTCTTCATTGCAGGCAGAGAGATAGCAAATGCTTTTAGTGAGTTAAATGACCCTATAGACCAATATGAGAGATTTAAAGCTCAAGTTGAGTCTAAAGAGAGCGGTGACGATGAAGCACATGAAATGGATATGGACTTTGTTGAAGCGCTAAGCTACGGAATGGCACCAACCGCCGGACAAGGTATAGGGATAGACAGACTTGTTATGCTTTTAACAAATGAACACTCCATAAGAGATGTTTTACTATTTCCTGCTATGAAACCGCTTAGCAGCGAGATAAAAATTGAAGATGAACTAAACTGAAAATAAAGGATATATAAACATGAGTTTTTTAAAAGAGTTTGATAGTGAAATTTTTGAACTATGCGAGAGAGAATTAGAGAGACAAACAACTCACTTAGAGATGATAGCATCTGAAAACTTTACTCTTCCTGCCGTTATGGAAACTATGGGTAGCGTATTTACAAACAAATATGCAGAAGGTTATCCTGGTAAGAGATATTACGGCGGCTGTGAATATGCAGACGGTGTTGAGCAGTTGGCAATCGATAGAGCAAAAGAGTTGTTTAACTGTGAATTCGTAAATGTTCAGCCACATTCGGGAAGCCAAGCAAATGCAGCAGTTTATGCAGCACTTTTAAATGCAGGCGATAAGCTATTAGGAATGGATTTGAGCCACGGCGGGCACTTGACACACGGAAGCAAGCCGAGTTTTTCAGGTAAAAACTACCACTCTTTTACATATGGAGTTGAGCTTGACGGCAGAATGAACTATGACAAGATTATGGAAATAGCAAAAACTGTTCAGCCAAAAATCATAGTTTGCGGTGCTTCTGCTTACGCTAGAGAAATTGACTTTAAAAAGTTTCGTGAAATAGCAGATGCAGTCGGAGCTATAATGTTTGCAGATATAGCCCATGTTGCAGGTCTTGTAGCAGCAGGTGAGCATCCCAGCCCGTTTCCTCACGCACATGTCGTAACTACAACGACTCATAAAACCCTTGCAGGTCCAAGAGGCGGTATGATAATGACAAATGATGAAGAGATAGCTAAAAAAATCAACTCTGCTATCTTTCCCGGTATCCAAGGCGGTCCGCTTGTTCATGTTATAGCTGCAAAAGCCGTAGGTTTCAAATACAACCTCTCTCCTGAGTGGAAAGATTACGCAAAGCAGGTAAAAGCAAATGCAAGAGTCCTTGGTGAAGTTCTTGTTAAGAGAGGTTATGAGCTAGTCAGCGGCGGAACAGACAACCACTTAGTCCTGCTCTCTTTCATCAACCGTGATTTCTCTGGTAAAGATGCAGATATCGCTCTTGGAAATGCAGGCATTACCGTAAATAAAAACACTGTTCCAGGAGAGACTAGAAGTCCGTTTGTCACTTCAGGTATCCGCATAGGAAGCCCTGCTCTAACTTCTAGAGGTATGAAAGAGAAAGAATTTGAGTTTATCGCGAACAAAATTGCTGATGTTCTTGATGATATTAACAACACAGAGCTACAAAAATCTATAAAAGAAGAACTAAAAGCTCTAGCTCAAAAATTTGTGGTTTATCATCAATCGACTTATTAAAAGGAGTTAGTATATGACGGCAATGGACTTAAATCTTATAAAAATGATAACCGATCATTACTGGATAAAAAGAGATGAGGTTGTAAGCAAATTGACATTTAAGGGTCGTACTTTTTACAATAAATACGAAAAAGTCAATGCAACACTTTCTCAAGCCGTCATAAACCAACATTTAAAAGGCGAAATTACCGTTGCTCACTCTCTTATAAATAAACTCGGAAAAGTTGAAAATATAGTGATAGACTACAACGGCAGAGACCCTGAGAGATTTTACCACAAAACACAACTCCTCCTTCGTGAAGAGGGCTTTATAAATTTTACGGCATATAAAACAAAAACAGAGGGACACCTTCATGTCTATATCCATAAAGGGCACACTACTCTTCAAGAAGCAATTCAGCTTGGCAAAATGATATCTATGAAACTAGCAGCAAAACAACCAAATCAGTGGAAAATGTTTCCTAGTTCGGATATACCGGATGAGTATAATATTTTGGCACTTCCTTATGAGGTTTATGCAAAAGAGAGAGGCGCTTCTTGGTCGAAGCATATGTAAAGGAGAAACTATGAATGAGAAAAATGAGTTAAATGACATAATCTTAAATAAAAGCAGCTCTTCTGTGGGGAACAAAAAAGTTGTTTTATCTGTTGCGACACTAGGTGTTGTACTTATAGTTGTAATAATGCTAATGAACTCCATTTCATCCAGAGGCACAGACAACTTACCGCAAGCCGTTCTTCCGCCGGAACCTGTAAAACAAACGCCTTCCGTAACAGAGGAGCCGCTCTTTGAAGAAGTTCCTGTTATAGAGGAAAATTCTCAGCAAAAAGACTCCCTAGATGCTATTGCACAAAAACTAAAAGACGAAAGCACTAAAGAGCAAGAGCAAAGCAAATCTGTCTCAAGCGCTAAAACTGCTCCTCAGGCTCAAGAAAATTCAAAAGAACAGCCAAAACAGACGCAAAAGCAGCCTGTTACGCAAAAACAAGAAGCTCCAAAAGAAGCAAAAAAAAGCACTATTTCACCTGCCGGTCTTTACTATATTCAAGTCGGCTCATTTCAAAAAAACCAACCGAACAAGAAGCTCTTAGAGGGGATTTCTGCACTAGGTTATAACTATAAGTTTCATGAAGTAGTGATTAACTCAAAAACGCTTAGCAAAGTTTTAGTCGGTCCTTTTAAAGATGAGAGCGAAGCAAGAAAAGCTCTCTTGAACCTAAAAAATTCTGTTGAAAAGAATGCTTTTTTAACTAAAATATAATTACTATAAAAAAAAGGTTTTTTATTGATTTACTCTAAACAGTTTATACAAGATCAGTTAGCACCCATAGCGGTTTATGCAAAACTAAAAGCACTTTTTGAGGGTGAGATTTCTTACCTCTTTGAAAGCGCAAATCAGAGCGATGGCAACTATAGCTTTATATGTATAGGCGCTAGAGAGAGAATACAATATAAAAACAATCGAACAATGTACACAAATAAAGAGGGCATTACTCAAGAAATAGATACAAATCCGTTTATATTTTTGAAAAACTACTATAAAAACATTGATAAAACAGAGTATCAAAAAGCTTCAGCAGAGCTTCAAGTGGGCTATGTAGATGGTTTTATCGGTTACATAGGTTATGATATGGTTAAAGTATTTGAGCCAAAGCTTCATGCTGCCATGGACAACCTTGTTGATGAACTTGATATTCCGGACTTAGATCTTATATTACCAAAGATTATTTTGATTTACTCGCATAAAAACCACAAACTAACGCTTATTTCTACCATAAAAGAGATGTGCGATAAGTTTGATATAATAGAAAATGAACTAAAAAGCAGCTATAACTATATACATATGAAAAAAAATATAGGCGATGACAAAGGCTCTTTCTCTTTCTCAAAAGAGAAGTTTTTTGAGATGGTTGAGAGATCAAAAGAGATGATAAGAAGCGGTGATGTTTTTCAAATTCTTATAACAAACCGCTTTAAAAGAAAGATAAAAGTTGACCCTTTTAGTTTTTATAGAATTCTTAGGACAAAAAACCCTTCACCTTATATGTTTTTAATGGAGTATGAAGACTTTAATATTGTAGGAAGTTCCCCTGAAGTCATGGTTAGACTAACAAACAGTGAGCTTCTGCTTCGTCCGATTGCAGGCACCAGAAAAAGAGGTGCAACTAAACAAAGAGATAAAGAGTTAGAAGTTGAACTACTCAGTGATCCAAAAGAGCTAGCAGAACATCTAATGCTAATAGACTTAGGCAGAAACGATATAGGCAGAGTCGCAAAAACCGGAAGTGTAAAAGTTGAAAATATGATGCACATAGAGAGATTTTCTCATGTTATGCATATTGTATCGGATGTAACCGCAACGCTTGCAGATGACAAAGATATGTTTGACCTTTTTATGGCTACATTTACTGCAGGAACTATGACAGGTGCGCCAAAAATCAGAGCAATGGAGCTAATCGCAGAATTTGAAGGGCTTAAGAGAGGCTATTATAGCGGCAGTATAGGCTACTTCGGGTTTGATGGCAATATGGACAGTGCTATTACTATTAGAACTGCCCTTGTAAAAAAAGATATGGTTATCCTTCAAGCAGGAGCAGGAGTTGTTGCAGACAGCCAAAATGAGCTTGAGTACCTAGAAGTTAAAAACAAACTCGGTGCGCTTGTAGCTTCCCTAGAAGATTTGGACTGATGAAACTTTTTGCAATATTCGGAGATCCCGTATCACACTCAAGATCTCCGTTGATGCACAACAATGTCTTTAAAAAATTAAATTTTAGAGCGTGTTACACGAGAGTTCATCTGCAAGACGGCACAAAACTAAGAGAGGTTTTTTTATCCCTTGGCTTAAGTGGAGCAAATATAACAGTACCGCATAAAGAAGCGGCATTTTTAGCATGTGATGAAGTAAGAGGTTTTGCAAAAAAGATAGGTGTTGTAAATACCATCATCAATGAAGATGGGCGCCTTATTGGGTATAACACGGATGCAGACGGTTTTATGTACGCTATAGAGAGCTTCAAAACCATAAAAAATGTTCTTATTATAGGTGCAGGCGGCACTGCAAAGGCTCTCTCTGCTAGATTTTTAGAAGATGGTATAAAGGTTGATATACTAAATAGAAGTGCTTCAAAATTTGACTATTTTGAGTCTATGGAGTGCTATACTTGGGATACTTTTAAACTAAAAGAGTATGATTTAGTAGTAAATACAACAAGTGCAGGGCTAAAGGATGAAGAGCTTCCTGCACCAAAAAAGCTGATTGATGCTATTTTAGATAACACATCTTTTGCTGCAGATGCCATATATGGCAAAACGACTCCCTTTTTAGGGCTTGCAAAATCAAAAAATATAACCTGTAAAGACGGCGCAGATATGCTGCTTGGGCAAGGAATACTCGCAAATGAGCTATTTACGGCAAAAGAGTTAAACCTTGCCGACATAAAAAAATATATGTCGGAAACTTTTTTATTTTAAAACTTATTACGCTTTTTTAGCCAAAGCGTCCATAAGCTCATTTATGTTCTTTGTTTGTAAAAACTCTTTGAACTGAACTATATCAGTTTTTAATATACTAACTCCTGATATTTCAACATCATAAATAAGCCACATATCTTTATCTTTTTTTCTATCTTTTGGTTTATGAAATTTATATGCGATCTCAAGCCTATTTTCTTTGCTTACCAAATCTGTTAAAAATGTAATTTTATTCTCTTTTGCTTGCTCAATCGACTTTATCTGAATTTTTTCATCTTTGTAAGCATCTATTTTAGAAGAGTATGACTGCTTCATTCTCTCAACATAAAGAGATACAAACTTGTCTGCATCACTTTTTGAAAGCTCCTTCCATACATTTCCTAAGCTTAGTTTTGCCATTAATTCAAAATCCATCATCGGAGTAAGTGATTTAATGATTTTTGCATTTCTATCATCTTTTGAGAGTTTTTTATCTTCAACTATTAAAACAACTTCATCAATTTTTTTAAGAAAATGCTCTTTTAAATCACTTTGCTCATTTGCCGCAAGAGTTTGCGAAAATACTAGTGAAATAAGCAACAACACTACTTTTTTATAAAATTTTAACACGACTACTCCTTAATTTGATTATCTCTATATTGCTCATAAATATCTCTAAAATAAGGATACAAATCAACTGCATCCTCTTTCATTTTGTCATATCTTTGCATATTTAATGAAACATAATTTATCTTCTCTAAAGATTTAACTGCCAGATACTCTGCCGTAGTATCGGTTAAAGTCCAATAATCCCTCTCCGTATAATCTATAGGACTTAAAAGCGAGTCTGGATATAAGCTTATAGCATCTCTTAGATTTGATGGTCCAAGCAGAGGCAATACTATATGAAATCCGCCACCTACTCCGTAAAATCCAAGAGTTTGCCCAAAATCTTCTTCATGCGCTTGAAGATTACAATAGTTTTTTGCAGGATCAAAAAGCCCTAGAACACCGACTGTTGAATTTACAACAAATCTACCTGCTTCCTCTGAAGCATTGTAAAATTTCCCTTGTAAAATGTTATTTACAAAACGCATAGGAAAATATAGATTGTCAAATGCATTTGATATGCTTATGCGCACTTCTTCATGTAAAACATATTTATACCCTTTTGCAACAGGTTTTAAAAAATATTCATATATCGAATCATTTACATTTGTCATAAAACGATTGTATCCGCTAAGGGGGTCAAAAACCTCTTTTGTTTCAAACTCACCGCTAAATTCGCTAAGTTCGCTATCATCTTGTTGTACATTCCCAGAAACTGTCTGTTGTGTTGTGTTTGGAGTTTGAATATCTTTTGAACTGCATCCGCTCATACTAAAAATCAGAAACAAAGATACGAAAAAGAGGCTATTTTTTTTCAACATTTACACCTTTACTCTACCGCTTAGCGCCCTAGCAAGAGATAACAAATCTATATTTTCCAGACTAACGCCGGTAGGCACGCCCTGCGCAATTTTTGTGTAGTTTATACTAAAGTTACTTAATTTATCTTCAATGTAGAGCATTAAAGCATCATTTGCGATGGATGGTGTAAGTGCAAAAACAATCTCCTTAACACCGGTCTTTACCACTTTTTCCAACTTTACAAGGTTAAAATCTTCAAGCGATTCTAGCACAAAATACTTACCGTCAAAAAGATTGTTTTCTTCTAATAGAAGAATATCTTTTGCACTCTCTACAATACACAAAAGTGAGCCGTCTCTTCTCTCATCACAGCACACAAAGCATAGCTCATCTTCACTCATTCCGCCGCAAGAGCTGCACTCTCTTAGGCTTGAGAGTGCTTCTTCTATGGCATGAGCAATTTTTATCCCTGCAAAACTATCTTTCATAACCATATGATACGCAAGACGCGAAGCTGACTTTTTCCCTATTGTAGGAAGGGCTTCCAATGCTTCTACAAGCTTGTTAAATTTTTCTAAAGAACCTATCATTTAGCCTCTTTTTTGGCACTATTTGGCAAAAATATCCATAACTTCAACTCAGATTTAAGTTCTCCGGCTATTTTTTTGGCAACTTTTCCGTTCCCTAAAAAAAGATCTGCTCTAACGCTCCCCTTAATTGCCCCTCCTGTATCCTCCGCCATAACTACCCTGTTTATATTTTTGTTATCTGCAACAGAACTAAGATAGAGCATACTGCCTAGTTTAATATACTCTCTATCAACCGCAACCGATCTCTCAGGTGTAAGCACTATGCCAAGAGAGCCTATCGCAGGAGTATTTTTTTGCCTAAAAAATATTTTAGACTCATTTGAGTGAAGCACCTCATCTACTCTTTGAGGATTTCTCAAAAGCCATGCTTTTATGCTCTCTAAAGAAACATCTTCCTTTTTCAACTCACCTTTATCTATAAGGTATTTGCCTATAGAGTTATATTTATGCCCGTTTTGGTTTTCATACCCGACAAATATACTCTTATTGTCATCTAACATAACGACTCCAGAACCCTGTACCTCTAAAAAGAAAAGATCTATCTTAGAATCGGTGTAGCAAACTACATCTGCATCAACACCGTTTTTATCTATCTGGGCTCTGTTATAATAAGGAATAAGCTTATTGCCTTCTATTTTTCCCCTAAGCCTATACTTTTTCAAATCACTGTAAATACTATCCAACTCAACGGTTATAAGATCTTTTGGGGTGCTATATATAGGGTAAATATATGGTTCTTTTTTCTCAAGCGAGCCATATAAAAGTGGCTCATAATACCCTGTAAGCAGCCCATACTCTGTTTTGCTTGAGTTATTTATGATTTTATGCGGTGTAAAGTTGTTTTGCAAAAATTCCTTTGCATTATCTGTCAACGAGGCATTGCTACACAACTCTTCATATATCTCTTTTGTTTTTTGGCTTTTACAACTGTTTATAAAAGAGTTTAAAGCTTCTTGATAATTTTCATCTTCCCACTTTGGCAACTCATCAAAACTGCTTTTTATAAAAAGTGTAGTCGGCTCCTGCGGCACCGATACTTTTGGCTCTCGCGAACACCCTGAAAAAAAGAGTAAAAAAATTGTGATAAATATGCCGTATTTCATAGATATGATTATACATACATTAAATTTAAACAGAGTATAATTCGCAAAAAATTACTTTAGGACATTTAATAATATGGAAGAGTTAAGCTATTACGAAATTTTAGAAGTTTCAAGAGATGCTGATAAAGAGACTATTAAAAAAGCCTATAGGAAAATGGCTAAAATTTATCACCCAGATAAAAATCCAAACGATAAAGATGCCGAACATAGATTTAAACTATGCAATGAAGCTTACCAATGCCTAAGCGACGACACACAAAGAAATATGTATGACCGCTACGGTAAAGAGGGTCTCCAAGGTATGGGCGGAGCTAGGCGTTCAAACGGCGGATTTGATGATCTGGGCTCAATCTTTGAAGAGATGTTTAGCGGCTTTACCGGTTCATCCCGCCGCAGACAAAACCCTGCCGAAATGGACAAATATCCACTCGATATGAATGTTGAAATGTCCATTAGCTTCAACGAAGCGGTTTTTGGATGTGAAAAAGAGATAGAATACCGCTACAAAAACTCTTGTGATAGCTGTAAAGGCACTGGCGCAAAAGACGCCAAACTCTCAACTTGTTCTACCTGTAAAGGGCAAGGACAGGTTTTTATGAAACAAGGATTTATGACCTTTTCGCAAACTTGTCCTGCATGTAGCGGAGTAGGAAGTTCACCTGCAGCTCCTTGTCAAGATTGCAAAGGCAAAGGTTTTAGCGAAGAAAGAGCAAATATAACTATCAAAGTTCCAAAAGGAATTGATGATGGCAACAGGTTAAGAGTTTCAGGAAAGGGAAATATTAGCAAAAGAGGCACAAGAGGCGATCTTTATGTTACTTTTAGCGTAATTCCCGATAAACACTTTCAGCGAGACGGAAATGATGTGTATATCTCAATTCCGGTATTTTTCACACAAGCAGTCACGGGCGCAACTTTAAATATACCATCTTTAACGGGAGAGCTTGAACTAAAACTCGATATCGGAACAAAAGATAAGCAGCAGTTTGTATTTCGCAAAGAGGGAATTGATGATGTTCACGGGCACGGCAAGGGAGACTTGATTGCTCAAGTAAATATAACTTACCCTGCCAAACTAAATGATGAACAAAAAGAACTCTTGCACAAACTTCAAGAATCCTTCGGTATAGAGTCCAAGCCTCACGAAAGTGTGCTTGACTCGGCGATTGAAAAGATGAAAAGCTGGTTTAAATAGATTAAAAGGTCAA
>JAUPKZ010000076.1 GCA_030837195.1 Campylobacterota bacterium | reverse complement strand
TCAATGTTGTAAATAGGTAGATTTTCTATTATAGGTTTCGGCGGATTTTGCCTAAACCACTCGCTTGGAGTTAGATTTGAAGCTTCATAGATGAGAAGTGCTTTTTCTATCCTGTATCTGTCGTTAGCAGATATGTTTTTCATATACTCAGCGTCTTGTGCGCATAAAAAATTATAACTCTCTTGCAAGTTAAGAAGCTTTTTTTCAACTCTTTTTTTTATTGTGTCATCAATTTTTGGGATATCTGAGAGTCCATCAATAAGCATCTTTAGATAAAATGAAGTTCCGCCGACGATGATGAGGTTTTTGTGCTGTTCTTGGCATTTTTGCAGCACCTCTTTGTAGAGCCGGATAAATATATCAACGCTAAAGTATTCGTTTGGGTATAAAACATCTATGCCGAAATGCTCAACCTCTTGCAGCTCGCATTTAGAGGGTTTTGCAGAGACGATATCTATCTCTTTATATATGCTAAGTGAATCTATTGAAAGTATATAAGCATTGGTTTTTTTAGCGATTTTGATGGCTAAATCACTTTTTCCCGAAGCGGTTGGACCGATAATGGCTAGTTGAATCATGGTGAAATTATATCATTTTAAATCAACTTTGGGTAAAATGGAGTCATAAATAAGTGAAGGCTGATTTTGCAAAAATATATTAATAAACTCAAAGATTTTAATGAACTTGTTATGTTTGAGCACTCTATTTTTTCACTCCCTTTTATTTTTATAGCGATGGTTGTTGCGGCAGATGGGTGGTTTGGCTTTTCTCTGCTCATTTTAGGCGTATTTGCGGCGGTTAGCGCTAGAAATTTTGCAATGGGACTAAACAGATTTGCAGATAGAGATATAGATGCCAAAAACCCGCGAACCATGTCAAGACCAAATGTTGACGGAAGGCTTGATGCCTCTTCTATATTTATTTTTATCGTGGTAAATGCCCTTGCTTTTATAGGAGTGGCGTATCTTATAAACCCTTTGGCATTTTATCTTAGCCTCCCTATTTTGGTTATTCTTGGAAGTTATTCTTACTTTAAGAGATTTTCTTCTCTAGCACACATCGTACTTGGCATATCTTTAGGGCTTGCACCGATTGCGGGTGTTGTCGCAGTAAGCGCTGAGATAACTGCTTGGTCCGTGCTTTTGAGCCTTGGTGTTATATTTTGGGTAGCTGGGTTTGACTTGCTCTATTCGCTTCAAGATATGGAGTTTGACAAAAATGAGGGGCTTCACTCTATTCCCTCAAAGTACGGCTCCGATGCGACACTGAAGATTTCGGCTTTTTTTCATATGCTAACTACTCTTTTTTGGGCTATGTTTGTTTGGGTTGCGGCACTAGGAAAATTCGCTGTGTTAGCAGTTGTGTTGAGTGCTTTTATGCTCATTTATGAACACTATTTGGTAAGAAAAGATTTTACAAAAATTGATAGAGCTTTTTTCACGGTAAATGGGTATTTAGGTATTTTATTTTTTATTCTAGTTGTTTTAGATAGGATTTTTTCATGAGTATTCGTTTAGTTCAAGCGCCCATCGGCATAGCATTTAGTAAGGTAGAAGAGGGAAATAGGGAGGCCTTTTTAAGAGAGTTTGCGCAGTTAAGCGAGAGTGATGAGGACCCTATAAACCAATGGTTAAAACTTGCCCGTGCAAAAGGCGAAACAAGCGATACCGACCCTATTTTGCTAAATCTTATGGTAGAGCTTTATAAAAAAGTAGATGCACTGGAGCGTTTTTTAAAAAATGAAGAGCCAAAAAGGTTGTCTTTAACCAATGAAGCTGCCGTAGAATCTATAGGTTTTGAACATTTTAAATTGGCTAAAGAGGTTTTGATGGAGGGCGTAGAATACTATGGCAGGGTAGAGATGCCTGTACATCCAAAGAGGGATATAGCTATATTTTTTGTTGCAGTTGATGCCTCTTTAGCCCAGATAACAAAGATTCATGAGCGAGATGAAAAAGAGTGGAGTGCTTATCTCACGGCAAGGGAAAGAGTGCTTATTCGACAAGCAAAAGAGGGCAGAGGATGAATATGGAGTTTATAAATATAGAGTATGTCGTAATAGCGCTGGGGGCTATTATAGTCTATCTTTTGTACTATGTTTTTATGAAAGATGCAGAATACTCTAAAAACATTCGTTCGGTTGCAACTGTGGCAGAAGAGTTAAATAGAGAGATTTTTTATCTTAAAAAAAAGCTAGATGAGTCGCAAAAACAGATGAAAAACAATACGGATCGGATGAGTGATGATGAGATATATCAAGAGATAGAGAGAAGCGTTTTTGATATGATAAAACCTCTTTCCGTGTCCATAAAAAATCTTCAACAGAGTATTCGGATGATTGATGAAACGCTAAATTCCCGTATTTCATCTCTTGAGAGCGGCGTAAAACAGATATCTATCCCATCATCCATACATGCAAATGACGATGAAAAAATTATCTCTTTGTATAAACACGGAACCCCGCTAGAGACGATTGCAAAAGAGCTGCATATCTCAAAAGCGGAAGTAGAGTTCGTTTTAAAAATCAACAAGATAAAGTAAGCAAAAAAATGGCAGATAGAAAACTTTTCGCACTTGTATCGGCGCTTATAGCAGTTGGGATAGTCTTAACATATACGCTATCGATTTATACAACCATACTTTTTAAAGTCGGAGAGTTCCATTTTGCTATCCGCCAAACACTCTTTGGTTTTTTGAGTATTCTTATCATTTGGCTTTTGGCACAAGCCGATCCCGATAAATACTTAAGCCCTATAGGCTTTACGCTTTTTATAGGTTCATCCATACTTATGGTGGCTATGCCGTTTTTACCGGAATTTTTAGTTTCTGCAGTCGGCGGTGCAAAGAGGTGGATAAAATTTTTAGGATTTTCAATCGCGCCCGTTGAGTTTTTTAAGATAGGGTTTGTCTATTTTCTAGCGTGGAGTTTTTCGAGAAAATTGGGACATCATGACGGGATGGGTGTTAAGCAAGAATACATAAGATTTGCCCCGTATGCCATTGTGTTTATAGTTGCTATGTTTATTATTGCTTTTGTACAAAATGACTTGGGGCAGGTTGTAGTTCTTGGGCTGACGCTTCTTTTTATGCTTATGTTTGCCGGAAGTAGTTTTAAGTTTTTCTTGACTCTTTTAGTAAGCGCCATTATGTTTTTTCTATTTTTTATTTTTACGGCAGAACATAGGATTCTTCGTATCAAGTCGTGGTGGGCTCTCGCACAAAATAGTGTTTTGGAAGTTTTTCCCGAATCAATAGCAAAAGAGTTAAGAGTTCCCACCGAAGTAGAGCCGTATCAGATAGGGCACTCGCTAAATGCCATACATAACGGCGGGTTTTTCGGAGTCGGACTTGGCGGAGGAACTTTTAAACTCGGGTTTTTAAGTGAGGTTCATACCGATTTTATCTTAGCAGGGCTTGCAGAAGAGTTTGGTTTTATAGGTGTGTTTTTTGTAGTTTTGCTTTTTGTTTTGATGCTACATAGAATTTTTAAAATAGCAAATAGAGCAGAGGATTCAAAAGTTTACCTATTTAGCTTGGGTGTCGGACTTCTGCTTGCATTTGCTTTCTTAGTAAACGCATACGGCATCAGTGGGATTACTCCTATCAAGGGTATCTCCATACCGTTTTTAAGCTATGGCGGATCTTCAGTTTTAGCAGCTTCCATAGGGATTGGTATGATATTGATGGCTTCTAAAAAAACAAATCTAGCTTAGGGGTAAAAATGAAATTTTGCATAACCGGCGGAGGGACGGGAGGACATCTTATGATAGCCTCTTCTCTATGCGATGCTGTGGCCGAGGAGGGACATGAAGCCGTATTTATAGGCTCAAAGAGCGGTCAAGATAGAGACTATTTTGAACAAAACAGTTCATTTAGCCATGTCTATTTTTTAGACACAACGGGAGTCGTAAACAAAAAGGGCTTTGGAAAAGTCAAGGCGCTTTGGCTTTTTGTAAAAGCTTTTTTTGCCTCGAGAAAGATTCTTAAAGATCATAAGATAGAAGCAACTTACAGTGTCGGCGGATTTTCTGCAGCACCCGCATCTTTTGCAACCATAAGCCTGTTTAAACCTCTTTTCATACATGAACAAAATGCCGTTGAGGGAAAATTAAATGCTATATTAAAACCTTTTAGCAAGAGATTTATAAGCGCGTACGATAAAAACTCGCCAATTAAGGGGTATCCCGTTAAGGATGATTTTTTTAAGAGTGCAAGAGTAAGAAGCGAGATAAAAACAGTTATTTTTTTAGGCGGTTCACAAGGCGCAAAGGCTATTAACGACTTAGCTCTTGGCGTGGCAAAAGAGCTAAAAGCAAAAGGAATAAATATAATCCATCAAACAGGCGCAAAGGATTTTGAGAGAGTCAAGAGCGAGTATGAGGCACTCGGAGTGGAAGCAGAAGTTTTTGCGTTTAGCAAGGAAATGCCTATTTTAATGTCAAAAGCGGACTTGGCAGTTAGCCGCTCGGGAGCTAGTACTCTTTGGGAGCTGTGTGCAAACGGCTTGCCTGCATTGTTTATCCCTTTTCCTTATGCGGCTTCAGATCATCAATACTACAATGCAAAATTTATAGTAGATAATGAGTTTGGTTGGTGTAAGAGAGAGAGTGAAGAGTTAAAATCGACACTGCTGGATATCTTAGAACAAAACCTTCAAAAAAAGAGCCAAGAACTTCTTAAATACTCGCATAAAGGTGTTGCAACAGAGATGGTAAAAGATGCTTTTAGGGTTGTAAATGGTTAGAGAAGCGGCTCAATATTTAGTAGATCTTATTTTTGATTGGGGATATTTAGGTATTTTTATCTTAATGAGCATTGAGAGCTCTTTCATCCCGTTTCCGAGTGAAATAGTGCTTATCCCTGCAGGCTATTTGGCATCAAAAGGGGATATGAACATAACTTTTATAATGCTTAGTTCGCTTGCCGGTTCTATGGTAGGAGCATATATAAATTATTATCTTGCGCTAAAGATGGGACGAAAATTTTTGGCAAACTATGGAAAATACTTCTTTGTAAAAGAAAATGCTTTAAAGAAAATGGATGAGTATTTTGAAAAACATGGGCATATATCTACATTTATAGGCAGGCTTTTGCCGGGGATTCGCCAGCTTATCTCTATTCCTGCAGGTTTGGCACAAATGAATTTAGCCGTTTTTTCTATATACACGGCTTTAGGAGCCTCTATATGGGCGCTTATTTTAGTGTTGCTCGGATATTTTATAGGTCAAAATGAAGAACTTATAAATATTTACTTAAAGCAAATAACAATAACTATTTTTGTTATTTTAATATTACTTATCTTTTGGTATATTAAGTATCAAAAAAATAGGAGTGTAAAATGAAATATACGGCTGCTTTTAGAGTTTGGCACTGGCTAAATGCCATAGTTGTTTTAGGGTTGGTTGGCACTGTTTTGCTTAGAAAAGGATTTTTAAGCTATAGAACAAATTCTGAGATTATAATGACAAAACTCTCGGAAATCGGTGTAGATATATTTAAAGACGACGCAGTAGCAATAGCTAAAGCTATCCGCGCTCCTATGTGGGAATGGCATCTTATTCTCGGATATGCGCTTGCGTTTTTGGTTGTTTACAGAATTGCATTAATGTTCTTTGACAAAAGCAAAAGAGAGGACTTTGCCTCTTTAGATCTTCATAAAAAAGGTGTTAAAGCATCATACTATATTTTGTATGCGGCACTGATTTTTATGACTCTAAGCGGTTTTGCAATGTATCTCAAAGAGGAGTTGGCTTTGGCTGAGGAAACTGTAAAAAGCCTAAAAGAGCTTCATGAGCTTGTCTATAACTACTTTTTAATATTTATACCTCTTCATATAGCAGGTGTTGTGGTGGCAGACATAAGAGAAGAGAATGGACTTATCTCAACTATGATAAACGGAAAAACAAAGGAATAAAATGGTTCAATTAGAGAGTATGGCACCGGAGTTTTGTCTGCCAAATCAAGACGATGTCGAGATATGTTTAAGAGACTTAAAGGGAAAGTGGATAGTGCTTTACTTCTACCCAAAAGACAACACTCCGGGGTGTACGGCTGAGGCATGCGATTTTAGCGATGCGCTTGGCGATTTTAGTTCTTTAGATGCGGTAATACTCGGTGTTAGTGCGGACACTACTGCAAGGCACCGTGATTTTATAGATAAAAAAGATTTGAGTATTACCCTGCTTAGCGATGAGAGTACTTCTATGATGCAAGAGTACGGCGTATGGGCTTTAAAGAAAAACTACGGTAAAGAGTATATGGGAATTGTTCGCTCGACTCTGATTATAAATCCCGATGGGATTATAAAAGCAATTTGGAAAAATGTTAAAGTAAAAGAGCACGCAAGAATTGTAAAAGAGAAGTTAGAGGAATTGCAGCGTTAGTATATGCATTCCCACGGAGACCTTGGGAATGAGAAAACCATCATTCTGAACTTAAAATTCAGGATCCGGTCCGTGATTAATATCTATAGCGAAGATACAGTCTGATATCTTGTGCTTTATCCACTACCATATCACCCATACCGTAAGAAACCGCTTCATCCATAGTTAAAGGAGTACCTGTAGTGCTTCCAAAGAAACCGTTGCTTCCGCTATATTTGTAGTCTATGTATGTATAGCGAAGTTGCATGGAGAGGATGTTGTCAACTAAATACTCTGTAAAGTATGCTTCGTAAGCATCACCGCGAGCTGCTAGTTTAGAGCCGATGTTTGTATCTTCGCCGTAAGTCATACTTCTCCAGTATTTGCTTCCGTGGTTATACTCTAAGCCCCATCTTCCATCCTCTGTAAGAAGTGAAGGAAACTGTGTTCCAAGCCAAAAAGATGTACCTGTCTTGCTCTCATCTGCATTAGAGCCTAGCATTGAATAACCTTCTTTTGGATCAGTTTTTGAGAACGCAAAGCTTGCAAAAACAGTCGTATCATCCAAAAATGCACCTAGATTTTTGCCGATCCCTTTTGCCGAAACATAAGCAGTTCCGCTATGTAGTCCGCCAACTGTATCAAAGTCAGTTGTTGCAGTAGTTGGGTCCAATGGATTAGTCCAATGCTGTTCAATTAGATTATCTGCATAGTAGTACATAGTAGAGAGTTTATACTGCTTGTCGTCATATGGCGTAAAGATAAGTCCTGCAATATCTATGTTTGAATTATTAGAGTATTCAGATGAGTCTACATTCGTATATGGCGTAGCCGTAAATTTTGTCATCTCTAAGATTTACAAGCGCTCCGTTTGTTGATGGACGGCGACCTACGCTAAATGTCCAAGGGATATCAAGACCCATAAACTCCTGATCTTGCCACAAGAAATAGGCAGTACGCACTCTTATTTTATCATCATAAGCATTCTCGTTAGCTATCCAGTCAAATCCATCAAATGCTGCAGTTGTTCCTCCAGAATCTCCTGAGCGTTGACCAAAAGCTTTATTGTATGCAAGCTGACCTATAAAGCTTAGGTTGTTTGTAGCTTTATACCCCATATCTATCCACAAGCGGTTTGTCATAAAAGCATCATTTTTTGCTCTGCTTCCATCAGCCATTTCATAGTCCATATTTTCTATGGCAAATCTATAGTCAACTTGGAACTTTAG
>JAUPKZ010000075.1 GCA_030837195.1 Campylobacterota bacterium | reverse complement strand
ACAGGCTAAAAAATATTTTAAAGCCCAACAGCTTTTAACTGGTCTAAAAAATGATTTTGTATTCTTAAACAAAAGAAATTCATTTTATGGAACCAATACGCATTTTTATGATAATTTTCAAAGAGTGTTAAAAAAACTGGACTTTGAGCTAAGAAGCTTGCACAATACAAGACATACATTTGCAAGTATGATGTTAAATAATGGGATAGACCCTCTTTGGGTTTCTAAGACATTGGGGCACGAAAATTTGCAAATAACGCTAAATACATATACTCACTATATGCCAAAAAAAGAAAAGATGAGTATAGGCTTTTTAGAAAAACGGTACAAAAGCGGTACAAACTTTGATTTGTTACCGTAAAATGGGATATATGAGGTTAATATATTGTTAATATAATACTTTATCCTCTTTTTTTTCCCAAAATAAAAACGGCTTAAGAGACTCTTGTCTATCTATGCTATGTAAATTTAAATACTCTTCATCATAAAACTCTTTATCTCTAAAGCCGATAGCATCAACATCGGCACTTGTTGCACCATAATATATAGTTTTAATATTTGCCCATCTAATTGCACCTATGCACATTGGACAAGGCATACAATTTGTATATATTTCACAATCGCTTAAATCAAATGTTTTTAACTTTTTGCTTGCTTTTCTTATTGCATTTATCTCAGCATGCGCTGTGGGGTCGTTTGTGATTACGACTTTATTGTGTGCTTTTGCAACTATTTTGCCATTCTTTACTATCACGGCTCCAAAGGGACCGCCATCGCCCTTTAAGACACCTTTTATAGCTTCATTTATGGCTTTGTTCATATATTTGTCCATAATTTACTCACTTTTTTTCTCTATGATACTACTTAATCATAAAATTACTTTTGATTTTACTTTGTATGTAGTTAAAATTGAGTAAAATTGTCCTATTTGGAAAATTTAAATATAAAGAATTATAAATGAATGTAGTAATTGTCGGACTTGGACTTATGGGTGGTTCACTTGCCTTAAGTCTGAAAAAACTTGATTTTATAAAAAACATAGCAGGGTGTGATCACAATGAGAAACATCAAAAAGAGGCTGTTTCTCTTGGACTTGTTAAAACCATAGTAGATTTTAGCGAGATAAAGGATTATGATATTATATTTTTAGCAATTCCCGTTGATGGAATTATTGCAGCACTTAAAAATTTAACTGATGTCAAAGCAGACGCTACAATCATCGATTTGGGAAGTACAAAAGCAAAAATTTTAGAAGAAGTTCCAAAAGAGATAAGACAAAATTTTGTTGCGGCACATCCTATGACGGGAACGGAAAATTTCGGACCTTCTGCGGCGATTGAAAATCTTTATAAAAACAAAGTAGTTGTTTTATGTGAACTAGAAAATAGCGGCAAACGCCAAGTTAAAGTTGCAAAAGAGATATTTAAAGCTCTTGAGATGAAAAAATACTTTATGTCTGCACAAGATCACGACCGCCGTGCCGCTTTTATATCGCATATGCCGCACGCCATCTCCTACTCACTCGCAAATACGGTTATGAATCAAGAAAACAAAAACGACATTCTTGCACTCGCAGCCGGTGGATTTCGCGATATGAGCCGTTTAGCTAAAAGCTCTGCAAATATGTGGGAAGATATATTTAGACAAAATAAAACAAACTTACTTGAAGCAATCGAGCTTTTTGAAAAAGAGCTGCATTTGCTCAAGAAAAATATACAAACCGAGAATTGGAAAGAGGTTCATAAAAATATAGAAGCAGGAAACAGGCTTCATGATATTTTAAACTAAAGAGCATATCTAAAGATTGTACCTCTTTAGAATCTCTTTTAAGAGTTTTTTATCTATCTCTATATTTTGATGTTGATAAATATTTTTTTCTAAAATTTCTATTACCTCTTTTACTTCATCGTCATTTTTATAGTTAAGTAGTTTTGAAAGAAGCACTTTTGGCTCTTTTATGGAGCTCTTTTTCTCTTTCTTTATAAATAGCTTCTCTTTATATAGAGTTATCAAAACTCCTATAATCAAGCCAAATAAAAAAATAGCAACACTTAAAAATATACTTGAAGTCACTAAAGGCATTGCATCATCTTTAACATCTTCATCGGTATTTGTAGATTTCTTTATAAGAAGTTCCTCTTGCGGCTTCTTATTTGTTATGCTAATTGGTATCTCTTTTGTTCGTATCTCCTTTACCTCTTTTGTTTTTATGTCAAAATATTTTATACCAAAAGAAGGTATAGTAAAATCATCACCGGAAACAAAAGTCAAATTTTGCGTTAGCTTGGAGCCTTCAACGACACTTTTTTCATCAAAAATACTAACTCCCTCTATATGAGGCTTAAAACTCTCGATATCTTCTAAATTGCCATTACCCTCTACCTCTATTTTTGCATTTAACGCCTCGTTGGCTTCTATGGCAGTTTTTTCAACCCTAATGTTTATCTTAAAATTACCCACCAACACTACCCCCTCAGGCAGTGGCTCCACTTCTATAACAACTTCGTTTGAGAAATAATTTTTCCATTTTACCGTAGGTATCCAAACACCCCAACTCTGAGCTTGAGGAGTTTGTGAAGCAATTTTTATCTTTGCATTTTTAACTATAGCTTTTCCTGCCCTTTGCGCTGCTAGAGTATAGACTATTTTTGTATTTATATAGTTGCCCTCTTCATACTTTTGCGGTTTTGATTCATTCTTTACCCAGAAACCGTCAAACTCAGGAGGAGAAAATTCGCTATCTAGCGCAGATGTCTCTTTTTTTTGTCTAAAAATTAAAACTACATCAAATGTTTCGCCTACAAAAACTCTCTCTTTTGTGCTCTCTAGCATTAAAATAAAATCACCGTCCGTTTTTACTTTTGCAGGAGCCACTTCTATGTCAATAGCACTGCTTAGCTCTTTTTTGCCGTCTATTTCTACTTCAATCGGCTCAATAGTACAACTTTTTTGAGGAGCAATTTTATAGCTTAAAATATAACTTTTACTAAAAGTGCCGTTTATCATCTGCATATTTGTCTGAGAACTTGTAGAGAGAATCTCCGTACCGCAAAGTCTTGTAATATTTGGTCGTTTGATAGTTTCTCCGGATATGTTTAGAGAAAATGTCAACATATCTCCCGCTTCTACGGTTTTAGTATCAACTTTTGCACTAAGAGAAGCATAAAGGGCAAGCTCAAAAGAGAAAAACAAAAAAAAGAGGTAAGCTATTTTCAAATATTTCTCCTAAAATTATAGGTACAATTTTACCTTAATTTCATTTTTACTTGATAAACAATCGGTAAAACAAGCAAGGCATCATTATGAACTACGCTCTCATAGAAGAACTCATATCAAAAGGCAAAAATATCCGCATACTCTATGTTGAGGATGACGAGATTGCAAGAGATGCTATGTGCGGTGTTCTTGAAAATCTATTTGACTGCGTCACCCTAGCATCAAACGGAAAAGAAGGTCTTGAAAAATTTAAATCAGGTGATTTTGACATAGTATTTACAGATATAAATATGCCGGTAATGGACGGAATTACTATGATACAAGAGATAAAACTATTATCGGATGCCACTCTATTTTTGGTACTATCGGCTTCAAGAGAGGCAGATGAGTTTGAAAACATAGCAAATCTAAAAGTTGACGGACACCTTTTTAAACCAATAAATATGAATGCGATGGTCGAAAAATTATTAGAAATAATTGATAAAATCAAGAAATAACTAAAAAGAAGTGTAATAATGTAACAAAATAATCACAAAATTAAAAAATTATTGTTAAATTAAAAAAACTTATACTATAATATGTAATTCGATTGAATCAAGAAAAATTAATATCCGAGTGAACTATGCAAAAGAATGACATTATAATTGTAGAAGATGATGAGATAACTGCTTTAAATCTAAAGCTATCTCTGCAAAAACAAGGCTACAATATTTTAGCAATTTGTGATAATATAGCTACTGCTACCGAAAAAATTGATGAGCATAAACCAAATGTCGTCATCATAGATATTTCTCTTCAAGAGAGTAATGACGGTATAAAACTTGCAACGCTTATTAGAGCCAATTATGCAATTCCTTTTATCTACTTAACATCTCATAGTGATGATGAGATCATTGCTCAAGCCATACAAACCGAGCCATACGGCTACATCGTAAAACCGTTTGACCCATCTTCGCTACATGCGACTATACAAATGGCAATTTTTAAATTTGATGTAGAAAATCAGAGATACAAAGAGTTAAACAATACAAAAATAGACGATGAGAGCCTAAAAAAGCTACTGTACCTCAAAAGAGATAGTGATAAACCGATTGTAAGATTTGCAGAAGGGTACCATTTAGATATGGCGAAGGATGAAATTTTTTACAATAACCAAAAACTCAAACTTACAAAAAAAGAGGGAGCAATTTTAAAACTGCTTGTAGCAAAACTTGGGGAAGTCATCAGTTTTGCTCAAGCTATCGGTTATGTGTGGAAAGATTCAGAAACAACCGAAAACAGTATCCGTACTCTTGTCTGGAGACTCAGAAGCAAACTTCCCACAGATATCATAAAAAATGCTTCTGGAATAGGCTACTATATAGAAAAATAGCAGATAGGTTGCTATTTGACGATTTGAATCGTCTCAACCTTTTGCTTTATCTCTTTATATATAGCTAAAAAATCATATGTTTCATCTTCATTTCTAGCCATTTTTTCCATTTCTGAGGCACTTTTTTGCAGTGCTTCTATTCTAAAATTTGCGCTTGAACCTTTTATGCTGTGTGCAATGGAAGCTATTTTTTTATAGTTTTTTTCTTCAATCTCAATCTCTAATTCCGGCAGCTGCTTGCCCATCTTTTTGATAAAGAGCTCTATCAACATAAGAACCTCATCTTCACTAAGCATAAGTTCTTGACTTAACTCATGGCAATTAAGACCCTTTACATCTGTATTTGTGCTTGCATTTGCTATGTCTGCTTGTTGTGTTTGAACAGTTTTAAGATAGTTTGAAAAAACCCTCTCAAGCTCTTTTAGCACGATAGGTTTTCCTAAAAACGAGTCAAATCCGCTCTTTAATCCTCTCTCCTTTGCACCCTTAATAACATTTGCGGTAAGCGCAGAGATAGGAGTATGTCTAAGCCCCTTCTCTCTTTCATATTTTAAAATATGTTTAATTGCCTCGTTACCGTCCATAATAGGCATCTGCTCATCCATCAAAATAAGATCGTAATTGTTTGTTTTAAATAAATTTACCGCTTCAAGCCCGTTTGCCGCCAAATCGTAAGTAAGACCATATTTGGTAAGCAAGATTTTTATCAACTCTTGATTTGCTTCATTATCTTCTGCAACCAATACATGACCCAAAAACTTTTTGCTATTTTGATACTTTCGCGGAGCATATGAAAGCTCGGGGTGCAATAGTTCATCAAAAGCGCTTTTAATTTTTGAACAATAAAGAGGAAAGCCGATACAAGAAATATGAGAATACTTTTCATACTTATCACTCGGTTTGCTTGTTAAGAGAATATATTTTTTCTTAGTATGAAGTATTTTTTCTTTAATATTTGCATCAACATCGCTTTCTAAAAGTATGGCTACATCATACTCTGCATCAAGCGTATGCACTATTTCTATATTCATATTAAATATTTTTGAATATTTTAAAAATGACTCTGCTTTATAGTTTACTTCGCTATCTTTTAGATAAAAGACGACTTTTAGCTGTTTTATGTCATTTATATCATTAAATATCTGACACTCGTTATTGTATATCTCTATAGGGATTTCAACCCAAAATGTACTACCCTCGCCAAGAGTCGAAGTTACAAATATATCGCCTCCCATATGCTTTGAGAGCTGATAGCAAATAGAAAGCCCCAGACCCGTTCCTTCGAAATTTTCGACACCCTGATGAGTTGCTTGCGTAAAAGCCGTAAAAATATTTTTTAAATCCTCTTGCGCTATACCGACCCCGTTATCGCTCACGCTTACTTTTAAAACTTTACTTTGACAAGTAGCCTCTACATGGATATGCCCGCCGTGTCTTGTAAATTTGATAGCATTGCTTAAAAAGTTAGATAAAACCTGCTTGATTCTAAGAGCATCGGCATAAAGCTCTTTTGGTATGACCGGATTTATAAAAGAGGTGATAGTAATATCTTTTGAGTTTGCAGAAGCAACAAATAGCTCCAGCGTATGGCTTATCTCATCATGAATAGAGAAAATTTTAGGCTCAATCGTAAACTCACCGCTTCGTAGCTTTGAAAAATCCAAAATATCGTTGATGATGCTTAAGAGGTTTTCACCGCTATTTAAAATAATTTCTAGATATTTTCTATGCTGTTTTGAGACATCCTGTTCTATAAGAAGATTTACAAACCCTAAAATTGCGTTCAAAGGTGTTCTAATCTCATGGCTCATATTTGAGAGAAAGTACTCTTTGGCTTGAGAAGCTTTTTGTGCTTCAAGTCTTGCATCTATAAGCTTTGTTACATCCGTTGCAATTGACATATACTCGATTGAGTTGTCGTATGGGTCAACGATTCTTACAATCGTTACATCTATATAAAAATATTCGCCGTTCTTTTTTAAATTTTTAAGCGTTCCTCTATAGATACCGGCATTTACAAGCTGAAACCACAGATCATCAAAATACTCTTGCGGCATATCGTCATGCTTGATTATACTATGCTTGCTTCCTATTAGTTCTTCTACGCTATATCCGCTAAGCTGCGCATATTTGTCGTTTACATAAGTTATGATGCCGTTTTCATCCGTTTTTGAAACAATAGCGCTCTCATCAAGCGCTTTTTGATACTCTTTGAGCAATTTTACATGCCTGTCTATCTCTTGCTCTTTTTGATAAATAGTATCCGTGTAGTATCTTAAGATGCCTTGAAAATTTTGGTCAAACATATAAGATATCTCTTCAAAAATATTTTTAGAGTTTATCTGAACATCATATGTAAAATCTATTATTGAGCGGCGAAAATGGCTGCATATATCAAAAAGCTCATCCGCTTTTATATCTTTGTCTTTTAGATACACGAGAAATTTTTGCATAACCGGACAATCCCCGATTTTTACTTCACCGGAAATCACGCCCATAAAATAGTCAAACACCCCTCCCGCATAATCATCTACAAACCGTTCAATATCTATATTATGAAGTTTTAGTATTTGCTGAGGCGATTCATAGGATACCCATTGTTTTAAAATATTCTCTTTTGATGCCTTTAAAATATCTCTGTTTTTTACTAAATTTGGAATTTTTTTATCCATTTTTTACCTGCTGCCTCTTAATCTTTTAAAATTTTACTAACGATTTCATAAACATTTTTAGAGAGCGATGTTTCCGCCAAAATCCTCTCTAACTCTACTCTCATTAGCTCTTTATTTTTACTATTTAATTTTTTGTAGATTTTAAATGCACCTGCTAAAGCCGAAGCCATTTGAGGATTTATTTTGTCTATGTGTATTATTTTATCTGCTACAAACTTATATCCGTATCCGTCTTTTGCATGAAA
>JAUPKZ010000074.1 GCA_030837195.1 Campylobacterota bacterium | reverse complement strand
TTTTATAAGTTCTTTCATCTTTGCAACATCGCCGCCGCATGTAAAGATGATTTTTGCGCCCTCCGGAGAGTTTAAAAGTTGATAAAATACATGCTCAATGGTTATATATTCGTGTTTTAGCTCTTTTGCATAGATAATCGATTTTTGAAAAACCTCATTTAGCGAATAGCTAATCATCACTCTTCCTCCATTTCGGCTCTTAGCGGAAAACCGTTGTCTCTGGCTTTTTTATGAACTTGAGCCACTTTGGTTTCTGCAATTTCGTGAGTATATATCCCGCATACACCTTTGCTTTTTTTGTGAACTTCAAGCATTATGGCTTCTGCCTCTTGGTAACTTTTGTGAAAAATAGTCATAAGCACATCTATGACAAACTCCATAGAAGTATAGTCGTCATTTAAAATAAGTACTTTATATTTTTTAGGATATTTAAGCGATATCTCGTTGATAGTTTCTAATTCTGTATTTGTTGCCATAATTTTCCTATAATAATTATCTTTTATTGACACTTTTATTGAAAAAAAATTATAACAAAATAGAGATAACTATGACAAAACGAATTTTTGTAACCGCCACAAATACAAACATAGGTAAGACATATACTACAAAACTTCTTCTAAAAGAGTTTGCTTCACGCGGACTCAAAGTCGGTGTTATTAAGCCGATAGAAACAGGAGTTGTGGATGGTTATGCGGCAGACGGCGAGGAGCTTTTGGAACTTATAAAAGAGCTAAATCCAAAGCTGTGGCACTTGGAAGTTGAAGATATCGTCCCTATAATGTACGAGATGGCGGCGGCACCGTTTGTGGCATCAAATAACACACTTTTTGATTTAAAAACGCTCCTCACTAAGGTTGAGGAGCTTGAGGCTTTTTGTGATGTTGTTATTATCGAGGGGGCAGGCGGACTTTATGTGCCTATAGACGAAAATACAATGATGATAGATTTGATACAAAAGCTTGATGCGGTCGCATTGTTAATTACTCATTGTTCGCTTGGCTGCATAAACGATACACTGCTTAGCAAAAAAGCCCTTGAAGATAAAAAAATTCTGCATATAGTTGCATTTAACTGCAAAGACGGTGATGATAGTTTTTCGCAAATATCAGAACCCTATTTTTTACAAAGCGGTTTTAGTGTGCTTAAAGTCGGCAGCGATATTGAAAAAATATGTGATGTTTTGTATAATTGATAAATTATTTTATAAAGATACAAAATGAAACATTTAATTGCAACAAACGACTTGACAATCAAAGAGATAGAAGAGATACTAGAGTCAGCACAAACTTTTAGTGACGGCAGATTTGAGCGTATTTTAGAAAACAAAATCATAATTACGCTATTTTTTGAAAACTCGACAAGAACAAGGAGTTCTTTTGAAATAGCGGCAAAAAGACTCGGTGCGGAGGTTGTTCACCTTGATGTGGCAAATAGTTCTACTAAAAAAGGTGAAACACTTGTAGATACTGCTATGAATTTAGATGCAATGGGACCTCATGCAATAATCGTGCGACATCAAAACTCCGGTGTTCCAAAAATACTCTCAAACCATATAAAAGCCTCCATCATAAATGCAGGAGACGGTGCACATGCGCATCCCACACAAGCATTGCTTGATCTCTTTACTCTAAAAAAGCATTTTAAAGATGTAAAAGGCAAGAAGATAGCTATTGTCGGGGATATAAAAAATTCAAGAGTAGCAAACTCAAATATAGAGTTGCTTAGTAGATTCGGTATGGAAGTGATACTTGTCGCGCCGCCGCAGTTTTTACCGAAAACAAACCTAAAAACGACACATTTTTTACATGAAATAGTTGATGAAGTTGATGCGATTATGAGTCTTAGAACTCAGACCGAGAGGCACTCTTCCCAAACTTACGCGTCATTAAAAGACTATGCAAGTGATTTTTGTATAACAAGCGAGCTTATCGGCGATAGAGATATCATATTGCTTCATCCTGGCCCCGTACATAGAAATATAGATATTTGTGATGCTCTTTTAGCAGATAAGAGATGTAAAGTACTAGAACAAGTATCTAACGGCGTAGCAGTCAGAATGGCAGTGCTTAAAAAAATTATAAATGGAATTTGATGCATTAAATGCTCTTGGCAAGAAGAAAGAACCGTTTTTGGTTATCTCTGATTTTAGGGCAAATAATATAGAGGTTATACCTTTGTCAAAGCTCAAAGAGAGTGATGTTGAGTTTTGTATTAACGAGAAATATAGGTTTGCAAGGCATAACTATTTTTTAAAAAAAACAGCTTCATCTTTTAGCGAGTATAAAAAAAAATTTGATTTTGTAATAGAAAAAATTAAAGCAGGACATACATATCTGCTAAACCTCACACAGCCCACGCATATAGGGACTAAGCTAAATCTAAAAGAGATTTATGACATAGCAAATGCGCCATATAAACTAAGATACAAAGATGAGTTTGTATGTTTTTCTCCTGAGAAATTTATTTCTATAAAAGAGTCTAAAATTCATACTTTCCCAATGAAAGGCACTATTGACGCTTCGCTGCCAAATGCCAAAGAGTCTATTTTGGAAAATCAAAAAGAGATGGCAGAGCATACGATGGTAGTAGATTTGCTTAGAAACGATCTCTCTATCGTAGCAACAAATGTAAGAGTTGAGGAGTTTAGGTATATCACCCGTATTGAGGCAGGAGAGAAAGAACTTTTACAGGTAAGCTCTCATATAAGCGGAGATTTGCCGCAGAAATGGCATGAAAGTATAGGCGATATTTTAAGAGCGCTTCTTCCTGCAGGAAGCATAAGCGGAACGCCAAAAAAGAGCACACTCGGCATAATCGAAGAGATAGAAGGGTATGAGAGAGGTTTTTTTAGCGGGGTTTTTGGCGTATATGATGGTGAGAGCTTTGAGAGTGCGGTGATGATTCGTTTTATTCAAAAGACTCAAAAAGGGTATGTCTATAAGAGCGGTGGCGGAATAACACTAGATAGCGATGCGATTAGTGAGTATAATGAACTTTTAGACAAAGTATATTTACCTTAGTTTATTGAAAAAAGTAACTGTTATAAGATATAATTGAATCAAAAAAGGGTTTGCGTATGTATATAAAAGATTTGAGGTTTTCTTTGTGGGCTGATTTTATAGAGAGGAATTATCTCTTGGGCGAGTTTAAGGAACTTATAAGAAATGGTATCGTTAACGGAGCAACTTCAAATCCTGCAATTTTTAAAAATGCAATTTTAACATCCGACGCATACAAAGAGCAACTCTCAACCCTTGAGCATTTAGATGCAAAGCAAAAGTATGAGGCGCTGGCTATTTTTGATATCCAAAGAGCCTCTGATATCCTTAAGCCTCTTTATGAGGCTGGAGATGACGGTTATGTAAGTATAGAAGTAGATCCTTTTTTGTGTGATGATGCAAAAGCAACGGTTGAAGAGGGTAAAAGACTTTACCGTGAGATAGGCAGAGAAAATGTTATGATAAAAGTCCCTGCAACAAATGCAGGCTATGAAGCCATGGAAGAGCTAAGCGCTTCGGGTATAGCAGTAAATGCAACGCTTATATTTAAAAAAGCTCAGGCAATAGAGTGTGCCAAAGCATTTGAGAGAGCAAATAAGAGAAATAAAAAAGCCATAGATAGCGTAATAAGTGTCTTTGTAAGTAGAATCGACAGAGCGCTTGATACGGAACTCGCAAAAAAAGGTATTGCAACGGCACTTAGCGGTATTTATAACAGTGCAGATATTTACAATGAAGTTGAGGAAATGAAAGTACCAAAATGCAGAGTTCTTTTTGCAAGTACGGGAGTTAAAGACGACTCCCTGCCGCAGCACTACTATGTAGAGAAGCTTTTGGCATACAACAGTGTAAATACCGCACCGATAGATACTATTAAAGCTTTTCATGCAAATGGTTTAAAAGAAAAGGCACTGCCGATTGAGAGAAAAGTTATAGAAGAACATTTTGAAAAAATTAGGAAATCGGGCATAAATTTTGATAAACTTCTAGATAGTCAAATATCTGATGGTTTAAAATCATTTAAAGATGCATTTAATGATATATTGGAGTCATTATGAGTGAAAGTCACAACGAAGTAGATATAAGTAAGTTAACATTTGAGCAGTTAAAAAAGATTAGAGCTTATTTAGGCAAGCTCATAGAAGCAGGCGGAAGCGACTTACATGTAAAGTCAAACAGCATTATCCGTGCTAGGATAAACGGTACAATTATCCCATTTTCCGGCAGCATACTTGCATATGAAGATGCAATGACTCTTACAAAAGAGATTTTAAGAGGCAGATATGCGGAATTGGTTGAGAAAAAAGAGGTGGATTTAGTTTATCAATTTGATGAGAAAACCCGTTTCCGTGTAAATATATTTTTTCAAACAGATGGTCCTTCTGCTGTATTTCGTGTAATTCCAATGGACATACCGACATTTGAGAAGATGAAGTATCCTGAGGTTATGAGGAGCTTTACAAAAGAAGAGAGGGGACTTATACTTGTAACGGGAGTTACGGGAAGTGGGAAGTCAACTACTCTTGCGGCTATGATCAATGAGATAAATTATAGAGATAAAAGACATATTATAACTATTGAAGATCCGATAGAGTTTGTTCATAAAGATAGAGGGTGCATTATAAATCAGCGCTCCGTCGGTCAAGATACACTCTCTTTTGATAGAGCGCTCAGAGCTGCCCTTCGTGAAGACCCGGATATAATACTAGTCGGTGAGATGAGAGACCGTGAAACAGTGGAACTGGCACTTCATGCGGCAGATACCGGACACTTGGTTTTTTCAACGCTTCATACTATAGATGCAAAAGAGACGATAAATCGTATAGTCGCAATGTTCCCAACAGAAGAGCAAAATCGTGTTAGACTGTCATTGGCAACCGTTTTAAAAGGTATTATTTCTCAAAGACTTATTCCTACAATTAACAATAAAAGGGTTGCAGCGTTTGAGATTTTGGTAAAAACTCCGACTATTGAAAAGCTTATACTTGAAAATCGTGATTATGAGATTAGAGATACAATTGAAAAGGGAAGGGAATACTATAAATCTCAAAGCTTTGATCAACATATATTAGATATATATAATGAAGGGTTGATTACTAGAGAAAAAGCAAAAGACTACGCAACTAGTGCATCTGATTTAGAGTTAAAAATGAGTGGTTTAAATGCAAGCAAGACTCATGATGAAAATGGACAGATTATAAAAAAAGAGAAGGCCCAGACAAGTGAAGAAGATATATTTGATTTAAAAAGATAGGTTGTTTAACGACACTTAAAGCTTAAAAAGATATAATTGCAGACATTTTTTAATTAAGGATTTAGTATGTTAGAAGGCATTGTTAGAGAGAGTACCGGTAAGAAGAGCACAAAAGCTCTACGCTGCGATGGATATCTAATTGCAAACATATACGGAAAAGGGCTTGAAAATATTCATGCAGCATTCAAAGAAAATGAATACATCCGTACTGTTCGTAGTAAAAGTTCATTAGCATTTCCGGTATCTGTAGCGGGCAAAGAGATGAGCGTTGTAGTTCAATCTTATGAAGCACATCCTGTAACGGGAAAATTGCTTCATGTTGATTTGATGGTAGCACAAACGGGTGTTCTTACTCACTATAAAGTTCCTGTTGTAACAAAAGGCGACGCAATAGGTCTTAAAAATAAGGGGCTTGTAAATGTTGAGAAAACTCGCCTAAGAGTAAAAGCTGCGATTGAAAATATTCCAAACGCTGTCGTTGTAGATGTTACAAAAATGGATGTGGGCGATTCTATGCTTGTGCGTGATTTAGAAAAAATCCCAAATGTTACATTCACTGATGCTGATCGCGTATCGGTACTTAGTGTTATAAAAGCAAAATAATATGCTCCTCGTCGGTCTAGGTAATCCTGGTCCGAAGTATGCACAAACTCGTCATAACATAGGTTTTATGGTTATTGACGAGCTTGTCAAAAGATATAACTCACAAAAAATTTCTGCGCCGTGTAACGGTGAACTTTTTAAATTTTCAAATCATTATCTATTAAAACCGCTTACTTTTATGAATCTCTCCGGAGAAGCCATTATTGCCGTTAAAAATTTTTATAAAATTGATGAAGTAGTTGTAATACATGATGATTTAGATTTGCCTTTTGGCGCGATTAGATTTAAAAGGGGCGGCGGACACGGTGGACACAATGGGCTTAAGTCAACCGATGAAAAAATAACCCAAGATTATGTAAGAATAAGAATGGGTATAGGTAAACCGGAGCATAAAGGTGAAGTGGCAACATATGTTTTAAGTGATTTTAGCCAAAAAGAGAAAGAGCATTTAAGTGAATGGATTTTATATACTTGCAGTGCAATAAATGCTCTCTTAAGCGATACGCTTGAGAATGTAAGTGCAAAATATACAGTTAAAAATTTTGAGATAAAATAAAAGTTTAAGAGATGATGGCATTTAAATATATTTCGCTACACTATTTAAAATATTTCGCAATAATTTTAAGCGCGCTTGTTTTATTTTTGGTTGGTTTTGACTATATGGGAAGTGCCGAAAAATTAGATTTGTCGGCAAATTTACTTCTTATATATGTGGTATATAAGTCTTTTTATGCGATAGATATGCTTTTGCCTTTATCGCTTATTTTTGCTATGATATCTACGAAAATATTTCTTATCCGCTCGAACGCGCTTGTCTCTTTTTATTCGCTTGGATACTCTCAAATCGATATTTTAAAACCATTTATTGTAGTCGCTACTCTCATAACTTTTTTCTTTATATCACTTCATGGTGTATCAAACTTTGCAAGAGCCGACGAGTTTGCTAAAAATATCAGAAAAAATGCCCAATATCTCAATCCTACTAGAGATCTTTTTTTTACATATAAAGATAAATTTGTCTATTTTTCAGAGATGCTTCCGCTTCAAGAAAGCGCTAAGAATATAAGAGTTTTTACCCTCCTCAATGGCTCTTTGAAAGAGGTTTTGGTTGCTTCAAAAGCGATGTATAAAAACAATGCTTGGTTTATAAATAAAGCAGATGTTATAACAAAGCCCGATGAGATTAATTTTAACTCATTGGGCATAAAAGTAACAGAGCAAAAAAATTTACAAATCCTTGAGGGATTCCGTCCTAAAATGTTAGATCAAATATATGAGGGTAAGGTTAATTTTGCCATAAAAGACGCGCTTGATGCATATTTTCTTTTGCGTAGCGAAAATATCAACACGGATATCGTCAAAAGTGCTATATATAAAATTTTTATATATCCTTTTTTTGTTCCTGCACTCATTATTATAATCTTTTTCTTTGTTCCTATAAGCATAAGGTTTTTAAATATTTCACTATTTAGTTTTATAGCTATTATTTCATCGCTTAGCGTATGGGCAGTTTTATTTATGCTAATAGAACTCTCAAACCACAAAACCTTGCCTAGCGAAGCAGCAATTTTACTTCCTATCTTTATACTTTTTTCATTAGCTTTTTTACAATTGAAAAAATATCGCTCTATCGCATAAAACATAACAAAAATATAAGTACTTTTTAGATAAAATCAATTTAAAAAATATTTGGGATTTTTATGATAAATTTTAAAGAAATTGC
>JAUPKZ010000132.1 GCA_030837195.1 Campylobacterota bacterium | reverse complement strand
AAAAACGAATGTAAATGCTTATAAAGATTTGTTAGAACTTGCCTTGACGCATGGTGCAAATATGATTTACGCTTCATCTGCGGCAACTTACGGAAATGCTCCATCACCACAAAGAGTAGGGCATGAAGCACCGCAAAATGTTTACGGTTTTTCAAAGCTTTGCATGGACAATCTGAGCCGTGAGTATATACAAAGAGAAGAGATAAAAATAGTGGGGCTTAGATATTTTAATGTTTACGGTGCAAGAGAATATTTTAAAAATAGTACCGCATCTATGATTTTGCAGTTTGGTCATCAGATACTTTTCGGTAAAACACCACGACTGTTTGAAAACAGTGACAAAATTTTAAGAGATTTTATCTATATAGAAGATATCGTTCAAGCAAATATAAAAGCGATGAATCCAAAAGAGAGCGGAATTTTTAATGTCGGAACGGGTAAGGCTAGAAGTTTTCAAGAAATAGTGGATATTTTGCAAAAAGAGCTAGGAACAAGTTTACCTTGCGAATATATCCCAAATCCGTTTGTAGGAAGTTACCAGTTTCATACGGAAGCAGATATATCTACAACAAAAGAGATGCTTGGTTATGAGCCTCGCTTTGAGATGGAAGATGGTATAAAAGCTTATGTCGGTGAAATCAGAAGAATTTATGAACAAGAAGTGAAAAAATGAAGAATTTTAAAGGTTTGCATCCTCGTATTTTGGTTGTCGGTGATTTGATGATAGACCACTATCTGTGGGGAAGTTGTGAGAGAATCTCTCCCGAAGCACCCGTGCAGGTTGTGGACATTGCAAAAGAGACAACCGTTCTTGGCGGTGCAGGAAATGTTATAAACAACCTTGTGACTTTGGGGGCGAAAGTCTCTGTTAGCAGTGTTATAGGTGATGATGATATCGGTGTTGAGCTTGTCGATATGCTTCGCTCTCTTGGTGTAGATACCTCAAACATAGTTACTCAAAAGGGTAGAAAAACATCAAAAAAAAGCCGAGTAATAGCCAGTTCGCAACAAATTTTACGATATGACAAAGAGAGTAAAGAGCAGATATCAAAAAGTATAGCAGATGATATCGTGAGTTCTTTGCAAGATAAGATGCGTAACTATGATGCGGTAATACTTTCTGACTACGGCAAGGGTGTTTTAAGCGATGAGCTATGTCAAGGGATTATAAAACTTTGTTCAAAAAACGGCGTAAAAGTTTTGGTTGATCCAAAAGGGAGCGACTATAGCAAATATAAGGGTGCATATCTTCTTACGCCAAATAAAAAAGAGGCAATGATTGCTACTAAAATAGATATAAAAGACAGAGATACGCTTGAAGCGGCTCTTTTAAAACTTAAAAGTGAGTGTGAGTTAGGTATCTCTATGATTACCCTCTCAGAAGATGGGATAGCGACTTACGGGGATGAGATGAAGATTTTTCCCACAGTTGCAAAAGAGGTTTTTGATGTAACGGGTGCTGGAGATACGGTTATAGCTTCCATCGCATACGCTCTTAGTGCAGGTGCAAATATAGAAAAAGCTGCGTCATTTGCAAATCTTGCGGCAGGTGTGGTTGTAGGTAAAATAGGTTCGGCGACCGTTAGCCTTGACGAGATAGAAGAGTATGAGGCAACTCTGCATAAAAGCACCTCTGATGCACATATAAAGAGTTTTGACGAGATAAAAGCAGTGGTTGAGAGATACCGCAAGAACGGTAAAAAAGTTGTCTTTACAAACGGCTGTTTTGATATCTTGCATGTCGGGCATGTGAAGTATTTGCAAGAGGCAAAGAGTTTTGGAGATGTTTTAATTGTCGGGCTAAATTCGGACGCTTCTGTTTCAAGATTGAAAGGACCAAGTAGGCCTGTAAATATTGCCGAGGATAGAGCGTACATCTTAGCAGCTCTTGAAGCGGTTGATTTTGTCGTGCCTTTTGAGGATGATACTCCATATGAACTGATAAAAATGGTCTCCCCCGACATACTTGTAAAAGGCGGTGACTATAAGGGCAAAGATGTTGTGGGAGCTGAATTTTCCGGGGAGTTAAGGCTTGTCGATTTTGTGGATGGGAAGAGTACTACAAAGACCATAGAGAGGATACAGAAGAGTTAAAGTTCTAACTCTTTTACAGCGCTCTTTTCATTCATCCATTGGGAGGTTTCGGTGTGTTTTGTCGGTCCGAAAATGGAGACGGTCGGGACTTTGTAAGCCGCCGCCACATGCATCGGTCCACTGTCGTTTGTTACAAACAAAGAACATCCGCCGATATGCTCGCAAAGCTCTTTTATGGTTGTCTTTCCTGCTAAGTTTGTGTAGTTTGTCACATTGGAGGATTTGAGGTTTGTCTCAATCTCTTTTGCCATTTCCACCTCGTTTGGACCGCCAAAGATGATGATGTCGTAACGCTCACTATACTCTTTTGCAACTGCCGCAAATCTCTCAGGATACCATCTTTTCGCACTTCCGTAAGTTGCTCCTGCATTTATGCCCATAATGGGTTTGTCAAATTTTTTGGATTCGATGTAGAGCTTTAGCGGTGGTGTGGTTTTGTCCCATGCGTCTGTGTTTATCATGGCAAGCTCGGCGTACTGTTTG
>JAUPKZ010000018.1 GCA_030837195.1 Campylobacterota bacterium | reverse complement strand
CTCATCTGCATACTTAGCAAATACATCTTTGAAGAAAACTGCTACCGCATGACCAAACATAATAGGGTCAGAGATTTTCATCATAGTTGCTTTTAGGTGGAGCGACCAAAGCACGCCGTTCGCCTTTGCTTCATCTAGAGTTTGCTGATAAAACGCTCTAAGAGCCTTAGCAGACATAAATGTTCCGTCTAAAATCTCACCATCAACTGCTTTAATATCTTTTAAAAGTTTACCGTTTAGGCTTATAGTAACAGTTCCGTTACCTTTTTTGATAACAGATTGCTCATTTTCATAAAAATCGTTGCCAGACATATGCGCAACTGATGCTTTTGAATTTTCACTAAACGCTCTTAGTTTATGTGGGTTTTTCTTAGCAAAGTTCTTAACCGCAGCAGCAGCGCGTCTGTCTGAGTTTCCTTCTCTAAGAACAGGATTTACCGCTGAACCCAAACATGTAGAGTACTTCTCTTTAATAGCTTTTTCTTCATCGCTTTTTGCATCTTCCGGATAATTTGGAATATCATACCCTTGAGATTGAAGCTCTGCTATACAAGCCTTTAGCTGTGGAATAGAAGCCGAGATATTTGGCAATTTTATAATATTGCACTCCGGTTCTTGCACCATCTCGCCTAGTTCGCCAAGAGCATCAGACTGTTTTTGTTCTGGTTTTAGCATGTCAGAAAATGTTGCAAGTACTCTTCCTGAGAGTGAAATATCACTCAACTCTACATCTACACCTGCATTTTTTACAAATGCTTTTACTATCGGTAAAAGCGAATATGTTGCCAGCGCCGGTGCTTCATCTATTTTTGACCAAATAATTTTTGACATCTTTTGTCCTTGGTTAATTTTTTATTATTTTTTGCAAAAGGTAACACTTTTGTAAAAATTTACATTAACATCTTACCATCAAGATAAATAATATAATGATTTGTGGCTAAATTATTGTGTTATTTTTTAATATTGTTTCATTTTGTAGCATAGTTTATATTCGTTAAATGTGTAGAATAGTTACACGAAAAATTATGTACTCCATTTTTGTTTTTTACGAAATATAGATATGCTGTTTTTGCAGGAAATATGGCTGCTTTGATAGCTGCAAAGCTAACATTGCATACTGGGTACGGCGGCAATCCTGAATACATATATGTATTGTATGGGGTTTTGTCATCTTTTATTCTGCCTGATGTAATTTTTGTATGTGAAAACTGTGCATAATTTAGTGTTCCGTCCATCTGAAGTTTCATATTTTTTTTAAGTCTATTGTAAATAACGGAGCTAACGATAGGCATTTCGTCAATATTTGCCGATTCTTTTTCTATAATAGAAGCAATTGTTACAAAATGAAACCATTTTTTTTCATCATATTGTCCGAATATTTTTGTTGCTAGGTTTTTCATCTGATTCATTGACTGATTTAGTAAAATTTTAATAACCATTTTTTCGCTTATTCCAATCGGAAGAGCATATGTGTTTGGCACAAAAACACCTTCCTTATGCGGAGTTTGGATTTCATACTCTTTTTGTAATCTTTCTCTGTTTAAATTTAACTCATTTGCCAATATATCTAAAAAAATATGCGTTGTTTCTCCAGGAATGAGTGTTATGTTTTTCATTGCCGCTTTTGATGTTGTTAATTTATATAAAAAATCACCCTTAGTGCTTCTTTTTTCTCCTATATCAATCCATCCGCTCTGCGGAGAACCTATAAATCTTATGAGAAGTGAGTCTAGTTTTGTTACATTATAATTGCTGTTATGCATTTGTGTTATAATATTGCTAATAGAACCTTTGGGAATATATATTACCTTTGGGGAATTTATAGGCTCATTTAGGTAGTACATGAACGACAGTATCATTATCAATACAATATCAAAAATCCATTTTGCACTTGTTACAATTTTATCGTTCATATTTTTATTACTCTTTTTTAGTTTTATTGCTCTACAAAACGGTGTCACCATTGACAGTATTTCATTAAAAAATATTCAAGCAAAGAAATTATACATAAAATGGGATGAAAAAATTAGCCTTAGCGCTAAAGAGCTAAACATAAAAAAAGATAGTAATGTCATAGAAATAGACTATGAAGGGATTGTAAAAGAGATAAAAAACGCTCTCCTATTTGCAACTTGTTTTAACAATATAAATATAGAGAGCATCTCATACGGTGATTTTAAAGGCTCATTTAATTATATCGAGGATGAGAATAGCTATTTAAAAATACACTCCGATATTTTTGAATTAGAGAGCCTCATTAAAACAGACGGGCACATATTTGATATAGATATAGTAAAAATAAGAAGCAAAACAAAAAATATAACGGCAGATGCAAAAATAATTTTTGATCTAAGGAAAAAGATAGAAGCCGCTTCAAATATAAACCTCTATATTGGCGACACTACTCTTCACATAAATGCCATAAGCGATACAAAAAGCCTATCGTACAATATAACATCAAAAAGCGATATAAAAAACAAAAAAGAGATAGTTGAGCTTTTTGATTTGGACAGTGCCGTAAGATACTGGGTGGATGATGCTATAAATATTACTAGTTTAAGCCTAAAGAGTATGTATGGCTCTCTTGAGTATGATGATTTGGATAATGCCTATCTTAAAATAAATGCAAAAGCCGTTGCAAATAATCTTATATATACATATGATAAAGAGTTGGCACCTGTAAAAAGCAGTTTTACAAATTTAGAATTTAAAAACGGCGTACTATATATAAGACCACAAAATGCTTATTCATATAATTTCTTTCTTGATAAGAGCTGGTTAAAGATTGATTTTTCACAAAAAGAGGAGATACTATCGCTTTACCTACTCTTTAACGCTCAAGCAAACAACGACATATTGAGCCTTTTAAATCACTACGGCATAAAACTTCCTTTTGTTCAGACAAAAGGCGAGCTAAAAACAGACCTGCATCTCGATATAAACTTAAGAACTCTAGGCGTTGAAGCACTTGGCAATTTTTACACAAAAGAGGCTCAGATACACTATTTAGGAATGGATATTGATATTTTTGATGTAAAGGTAGGTCTAAAAAACAGTTATGCTTGGGTTGAAAAGATGTATGCAAAATATAGCAATATCGCTACGGCATATGTTGATTTAAAATATGATGCTTCTGCGTCAAAGGGGGAGTTAGTATTTCATTTTGACAATATTGCTTTAAAAGAAAACGACATTGCACTCGAAGATAATAGACCTCTTTTGGCTACATATATAATCGACCCTAAAGGGGACTCTATAAAAATAGACAAATCGCATTGGGTTGCAAAGAAAGAAGATATTTTTATTGATGCCCTAAAAATGCCTTTTGATATCAAAAACCCCATAGCAACTCTACCGCCTACCAATATAAAAATCAAAAACATAGGTTCTGCAACTATAAACGGAGAGATAGACTTAAGGGAAAAAAAGCTAAACCTTGAGGCTAATCTTTTAAATTTGGACAATAATATTATAACTTTTTATGGAGAGAAAAATATTTTTAATATCAGATATGACGATGAATTAAAAATAGTATCAAACGGATTGGTTTCATTTGACTTGTTTGGTAAAAATTGTACTATTAAAAATTTTGCAGCAGATATTTCCAAAAATAATATTTATGTACAAAACGCAGATTTTAGCATAGAAGATATATTACACTCAAAATTTAATGCAAAACACGACTTTAACTCTTCTGTTGGGATTGTTGATATTTATAGCCTATCAGCTTTTGAGAAAATGTTTGAAAACAACGAAGGTATGCAATTTATAATCAAAAAAGATGGCGAAAAAACAAAAATTTCATCTCAAAAATATGAATTGAGCGCAGAAATTGATGATAACTCATGGAGAGTATATGCAGCCTCACTTGAAAAGATAACAAAAAAATCCGATATTTTTAAAAAATATGATTTAGCGAATGGTTCGCTATTGTTAAAAAAAGAAGTTTCAAGCCAAAATATCGAATTTAATATGCTTGTGCAAGATACAAAACACAAAATATTAACTCAAAAGAATCTACTCATAGATGACTATAGCATAAATGGAAAATATAACACGCAAACAGAAGGAATCGTTGCAAATATCAATGACTTAGTTGATATAGACATAGCGCAAAATATTGAAATAAAAGCGCACGATACAGGGTTTAATTTAGATGCTATTTTAGAGTTTTTTAGCTCCGAAGAAGATGAAGTAAAACAGAATTCAAACAATAAAAAAGATGACCGTAAAAGTATAGAATTAAATGCGAAAAATTGTTATATCTATGTAAGCGACAACAGGTATTTGGTATCAGACACCATTGATTTAAAATATAAAAACGATATTTTAGATATTAAACTAAACCATAAAAACGGCGAAGCAAAACTTGAATTAAAAGATGACAAATTCTACTTTTTTGGCGATAAATTCGGCGATGAATTTATGCAAAACCTCTTTGCTATGTCAAAATTTAAAGGCGGTGTTTTAAGATTTTCTATGGATGGAGCAATCAAAGATTTCGGAGGGATACTTTATGTTGAAAATACGACTGTTCTTGATTATAAAATTTTAAACAATATACTTGCCTTTGTAAATACCGTTCCTTCATTGGTAACTTTCTCACTTCCCGGATATAATATTAACGGACTAAAAACAAAAAATGCATATATAAAGTTTAAATACAAAGATGATCTATATACGATTAGTGATGTATATCTAAAATCAAAAGAGATAGAAATTGTAGGCACCGGTGAAGCAAGCGTCATAAAAAATAGTATCAATATGGAACTAAATCTAAAAACCGACTTGGGAAGCTCATTTTCTAAAATACCTCTTATAGGAAATCTTATACTCGGTAATGAAAACATATCGACAACACTAAGCGTAAACGGAAAACTAGAAGACCCGACAATAAATACTCAAATAACAAAAGATATTATGGTAGCCCCTCTAAATATCATAAAAAGAACTCTAATGTACCCGTTTGAACTCTTTAAGTCTGATGATAAAGAGTAATATTGCCAATCTACTTAGTTTCAAATTGTAAAGTAGTATGCCCTATATTAAAATTATCTTGCAAATATTTTGAGAGTAAATTTATCATAGCTTCATAACTCTCATAGTTGCAACTATCAACTACTATATGAGCAGTGAAGTAGTAGTTATTACGACTTATCTCCCAACAATGTATATCATGTATATCTATAATATCCATAAAATCTTCCAATATTGCAGATTTTACTTTATTTACATCTACAGGTGAGCCCTCAAGTAAAATATGTATAGAGTTTACGATAAGCCCGTATGCCCATTTTGCAATAATTGCAGCTACAAAAAGCGCTAAAATGGTATCAACAATATAGAGCTGCGTATAGTAAATAATAACAGTACCTATAATAATAGCAACTGATGAGAGAGTATCGCTCATCATATGTAAAAATGCAGAGCGGATATTTATATTGTCTTGGTTTGCACGAAAAAGCAGTATGCCTGTTATAATATTTACGATAAGTCCTATAAGTGCAATAACAAAAGTTGTCTGTGTTAAAATTTCTTGCGGATTTAAAAATCTAAAAACAGCTTCATATACTATCCATAGCACACTCAAAGCAATTGTAAGACCGTTTATAAAAGCAACAATCACTTCAGCCCTGTAGTAACCAAATGATTTTACTTCATTTGCCTCTCTTGAGGCAATGCTAAGTGCAAAGAGTGATAGACCCAACGCAAAAGAGTGCGTAAACATATGGATTGCATCAGATACAAGAGCTAGAGAATTTGCATAGAAACCGCCTATAATCTCGACAAACATAACTATAAATGTTATAAAAAATGATATGCTAAGCAACTTTTTATCGTTTGGCAAATGATCATGATGATGTTCATCATGGCTATCATGTTCATGCGTATTTTTATTTAGCGGATGATGATGCACATGAACATACTTGCAATCTGTATTGCGCATAATTTTAGCCTTTTTCGTATATATATTTAAAATATTAACTAAAAAAGCCTGTTTTTAACCCTATTCTTGAGCTATTACATTGACAAAAAATGTTTTATTTTATAAAATCAGCCTTAAAAAGTAGAGACTCTAATCAACATGAAAAAAATAGCAATAGCTTCTTTTATATTATTTTTATCGCTTCCTATATACGCAAAAGTTCTTATAACTCCGCAAAATGCGATGAAACAAACTTTTACAGGGGCGCCTGCGGTTACTGAAAAAACCGTGGCTTTAAATAACGCCCAAATTGCTTCTATTGAAAAAAACAGTAAAACAAAATTGAGTGCAAACAGCATAAAAATTTTCACCTCTCAAAATAAAAGTAAAAATATAGGCTATGGAGTTTTGCTAGATACTAAAATCCGTTCAAAAAACGGTGTAGTTCTCTATATGATAACACCCGATGGAGCTTTAAAAAGCATAGAAATTGTAGCTTTTAACGAGCCTATGGAGTATATTCCTTCAAAAAAATGGATAGAACAGTTTCAAAATAGCACTGCTCAAACAATAGAAGATAATTCAAAAAAAGCATCTGCCATTACTGGAGCGACACTAAGTGCCAAGATCATAACAGACGGTTCAAAAAGTGCACTTGCCATCTACGATGAAGTACTAAAAGGCAAATAGTGCGTTTTACCCTCATTAGCAATCTCAAGCAAGACAAGGCTATGCGCTCTATTTTAATAGGGCTTATCCTTTTTATACTTTTATATCTTGTCTCAGATGTAATCGTCAAGTACTTAAACTTTGGACTATTTGGCAATGAGATCAAAAACACGCTATTTGGAAACGAGGCAGAATATATAGATGCAATGACAAAAGGCGCTTTTTTAGAGTTTTGGCATACTGAAATATTTTTTGTTATGATGATGCTCTTAACTCTTAGCTCTGTATTTATAAGAGTTGCAAACAAAAGCAGACTTTTGGTAACAAATATAGTAATGCTTAGCGCACTTATATCTTTATCGTCTTTGGCGCTTGCTTACTTTATCTCGCCTTTTTTCATAGATATCTATGTTATAACATTTTTCATATGGCATCTAGGTGCTCTATATAGCTGCTTTTACTCGTTATGGAGATTTTATGACAAACGCGTATAAAGTATCTATTCTCTACTATCTTCTTTTTTCGCTTCTTTTGATTTCAAGCGCATATATGCTATTTGAAAATAAAATCGGCTTTGCTTTTGGTGATATAGTAAACTACTATGTAGGCAATGAGGAGAAGTTTATAGCTGCAAAAAGCTATGGCGGAGTACTTAAAATAGTTCTACCTCATATATTTGTTTTTGGGCTTTTTGCTATGGTGCTGCTTCATTTTTTAGTTTTTACCGAACTTAGATACAAAAAAAGCTTTTTAGCTCTTATCTATGCCGCCTTTACAACTGCTTTGCTTGAGATATTTACACCGTTTTTTATTATAGGCGGTTTCTCATTTTTTGCATATATTAAAATCTTCACATTTTTTGCTTTTTTAGCTTTTTTACTCATTATATTGTGGTTGATTTTTAGAAGCATCGTGTTTAAATAATTTTATAAATTTAGATATATTTTTGCTAACAACCAATTCTCTATCACTCTGAAGCACTATATAACCCACACCTATACTATCTAAAAACTTATACGCTTTTTGGATAGGCATAACACTTGCAGCCGTTGCATAGGCATCTAAATGACTGTTTGGCATATCTCCTACAAGCGTTATAGAAGCAAAGTGAAGCTGAGGTTTTTTTGTCTTTGGGTTTATCAGGTGGTTTTTTGTAGTATCTTTTACAAAACGATTATAGTTACCGCTTGTGCTTATACCGATATCTTCTGTGATGGTCTTAAATGAGAGCAAAAAATTATCTTGACTAAACGGGTCTTGAATATTGATAATACAACTCCCCAAACATCGTATATCACCGCTTGCCGATATGGTTGCGTCTTTTATTTCTTTTTGCCTAAAATATTCTGCAACCTTATCAACCCCAAAGCCCTTTCCCATACCGCCTAAATCAACCTTTATGCCCTCTTCTACCCTTGCCTCGTACCTATTAAATGTCAAGCCTTTAAAATTAATTTTTGCAGCATTTAACTCTTTTTTTGTAGGAATTCGTTGACTATCTTCATTGAAATGATAAAGCTCTTTTGTGATAGAACCTACAGTTATATCAAAATAACCATCACTCTTTTCATAGTACTCTTTACTAAGAAGAAAAGCCTCATAGGCATAATCATCAAGTTTTACATAAGATTTGCTATTGAGTATTGCTATTGTTGCATTTTGGTTATAGGAAGAGAGTGAGCGCTCTACGCCTCTCATGATTTCAAAGCCTTTTGAGATAGCATCGCTATGAGTTTCATCTGTAGTTATGGTTACATAGGTGGCCATAATTATCTGCTCTCTTGTCGTCTCCTTTGCATTAAGCAAAAGAGTAAGAAAAGGTATAAAAAAGAGTCTTAACACTAGATGTCTATAATTTCGCTTACTTCAAGCCCAAAACCGCCTAAACCGACAAATTCGGCAGCTTTTTGAGATGTAAGGAGATTCATTTTAGAGACTCCAAGCTTTTTTAGTATCTGAGCACCTATACCATACTCTTTTATCGCAGCATTATCATGATGAGTGGGCTTATTTATAAATATCAAAGCACCGCTGTTTTGCTTTAAATACTCTATAGATGCTATAAGGTTGTCATATTTTTTTTGATTTAAAAGAAGCTCCATGTCCGGTATTACATTATGAACCCTGACATTTGCTCTTGAGGCTACACTATTAAAGATGATAGCAGTATGCTCTTTTTTCTCATGATCGGCAAAAATATGTTTTTTAACTTTTGCGCCAAAAAACTCTATATCTTCAACGCTAACCTCACTTATGAGCCTCTCGTTTGCCAAACGATACTCCACAATATCTGAAATAAATACGGTTTTTAGATTATGTTTTTCTCCAAAAATATCTAAATCATCACGACGAGCCATTGTGCCGTCGTCTTTTACAATCTCGCAAATTACCGCCGAAGAACTAAGTCCTGCTAAACGGCAAAGGTCCACTGACCCTTCCGTATGACCGGTTCTCACAAGTACTCCGCCGTCTTTTGCTATAAGCGGAAAAATATGTCCCGGTTTTACAAGCTCATCTGCATGACTTATAGGATTTGCAAGTATTTTTATCGTATCATCTCTCTCTTTTGCAGAGATACCCGTTGTTGCACTCTTAGCATCAACGGAAACCGTAAATGCAGTTTCATGTGAAGATGTATTTGAACTTACCATAGGATTTAGCTCTAGCCTTGTTGCTATATCCCTGCTGATTGCAACACAGATAAGCCCCCTTGCATGAGTTGCCATAAAATTGACATGAGCAGGAGTTGAAAATGCAGAAGCATAAACCAAATCGCCTTCATTCTCTCTATCCTCATCATCAACCATGATGACCATATGCCCTTTTTTTATCTCGTCAATCGCTTCTAGCACTCTTTGTATAGGTGTCATTTACTTCTTCTTTTTTTTAATTACGCGAATTATATAGAAAAATTGATTAATTTTATTGCATTTTGATAGATATCTCCTTGACAAAATAGCTTTATTTACCTATAATTTCGCTCCAAACAAAAAATCACTGTTTGTGAAAATCACCGCGGAATAGAGCAGTTCGGTAGCTCGTCGGGCTCATAACCCGAAGGTCATAGGTTCAAATCCTATTTCCGCAACCAATTCTTTCACTTTTAATTGTTGGGGTATCGCCAAGCGGTAAGGCAACTGGTTTTGGTCCAGTCATTCAGGGGTTCGAATCCCTTTACCCCATCCACTTCAATAATTTCATTATTGATTTTTGTTTAATCAAGGCAAAATTGAACGAAGCATACTGTAGTATGTAAGTGAAATTTTAACGAAGAATAAGCTAAAATAACGCGGAATAGAGCAGTTCGGTAGCTCGTCGGGCTCATAACCCGAAGGTCATAGGTTCAAATCCTATTTCCGCAACCAAAATCATAAATTTATTTCTTCCTTATTTCAAAAACTGACATTTTACTAAATACCTTTAATTAATGTAACTGATAGAGTTTTTTTCTCTCGCTTGAACCTGCTATATTTAGCTGCTTACGGTATTTTGCTATGGTTCTTCTAACCATTTCTACTTTAAATTTATTTTGTATTAGTTCAAGCAGTTTCATATCGCTTAGAGGCTTTTTTCTATTTTCATTTTTAACCAAGTCCGCTACAAATTCTTTGATGGTCGCGTTTGAAACATCTTCATCTATGGCCGTGGTAAAAAAGTCTTTCATAGCAAATACGCCGCGGTTACAAGCGATATATTTATTTGCAATAGCCCTTGAAATAGTAGATGGATTATGTCCAAACTCATCGGCTAGAGTTTTTAAGGTTAGCGGCATAATCGAACCGCCTGTGAAAAACTCATACTGATACTCTACTATCATAAGCCCGACTTTGTAAAGCGTTGCTTTTCTCATCTCTAACGCATCTACTAAACTTTTTGCTTCCTTTATCTTCTGCGCGACAAATTCATCTTTAACTCCATAGCTTCCGTCTATGGTTATGGTAGGATAGTAAGCATCATTTAGTTTTACCTCTATCTGCTCTTCATCATTAAAAAATATCATCAAATCAGGCACTATTTGAGATGGTTCTTCCAAATATTCTATTGCTGGAGGATTTTTAAAGCGCTGTAAAACACGCATAACTTCACTAAAATACTCTTCGCTTGAGTAAGAGTAGATATTTTCTATATCTTTGATAACTCTTATGGCAAGAGAATAAGCCTCTTCTTTTACATCTGAGGCTTCAAGTTGAAACAAAAATGACTCTTTAAAATCTTTAGCACCTATGCCGATAGGTTCAATATAAGCAAACCTTGCTCTTACTTTTTCAAATTCATCTATAGTTATATTGTTGAGCCTGCAAAAATTTTCACTCTCTCCCTCATAGTAACCGTTTTCGTCAAGATTTGCAACTATAAAACAGGCTATTTCTTTTGATTTTGGAGTCGGAAAGAGCCTTGAGTCTATCTGAGCATCAAGCACCTCAAAAAGCGAATCATGTTTTATGCTAAGGGCTTCTATATGTTCGGTTCTAGAGTTGCCAACGGAAGTATTAAAAATTTTTTTAGGAATAAGTTTCTCAAAACTCTCTTCATACCCTGATGCAATCTGAGCTACGGGATTTGTCTCTACAAACGGTGAAAGAGCTTCACTTAGCTCACTTAGGCTTGAATGTAAAATAGGCAGCCAATTACGAAGCGTATTTGAGAGTTTATGCTTGTTCTCTACACTTTGCGTCTGTCTTAGTGCTGCTGCCATAGTGTATAAAGCCCTTAGAGCTTAAATTCCTCGCCCAAATAATGTTTACGCACATCAGGGTTTTGCCCTATCTCTTTACTTGTACCGCTAGCCAACAGAGATCCTGATTTTATAACATATGCCCTGTCACATACATCTAGTGTTTCTCTGACATTATGGTCTGTAATGAGTACGCCTATATCGTAAGAAACAAGCTGTTTTATGATGTTTTGTATATCCATAACGGCGATAGGGTCAACCCCAGCAAAAGGCTCATCAAGAAGCAGAAATTTAGGAGCATTGACTAGCGCTCTTGCTATCTCAACACGGCGTCTCTCTCCGCCGCTAAGGCTTATACCTTTACGATAGCGGATAGGTTCTATATTAAACATATCCAAAAGTTCACTTATCCTCTTTTGCTGTGCATCTTTATCTTTTATATTTACTTCCGCTGCTATTAGCAAGTTATCCTCAACACTTAAGTCTTTAAAGATTGAAGCCTCTTGAGGAAGATATCCTATACCTTTGAGAGCTCTTTGATGGAGTGGTTTGCCGGATAGATTTTCATCATCAAAAAACACTTCTCCACCGCTTGATTCAACAAGTCCGCATATCATATAAAATGTCGTTGTCTTCCCTGCTCCGTTTGGTCCTAATAGTCCTACAACTTCCCCGCTTTTAACTTCTAAACTTATACCTTTTACTATTTCAAGGCTTTTTATCTTTTTCTTTAGTTCTACCGCTTTTAGTGTGTGCATATGCTGTACTCTCTCTTGTTTGAAGAAATTTTTTTTATATTTATAGTTAAACTATCTATCCCTGCTTCCGTTAAAATACCATCCAATACATCATCTCCCCACTCCACAAAATGAAGCCCTTCTCTCTCAAGCTCCTCAAGCATACCCAAAGATATAAAGTGTTCAAGTCCATGATTGTATATATCATAGTGAAAAATCTTACCGGCATAAGAGTGCTGCAGCGAAAATGTAGGAGAAGTGACATCTTCATCTATCTCAAGATACTTAACCACTTCCCTTACAAGGGTTGTTTTGCCTGCCGCCAAATCTCCGCGCAGTATAACTACACCGTTTTTAAAGTTATCGACTATATATTTTGCCAAGATATGGAGTTCATCAAGCCCAAGCAGATATTTTTTCATAGCTTATTAGATATTTCTATAATTTGCTTAAGTTTTGTGAGCGCTTTTTTACTCTCTATGGCATCTCTTGCCATCTCCAACCCGTCTTGTATATCTCTTGCCGCTCCATCTACCACCAAAGCGCAGGCACAGTTTATAAGGACGATATCTCTTTGTGCATCGCTCGCTTTGCTCTCAAAAATATTATATAATATTTGTGCGTTTTCTTCTCCGTCGCCGCCCACTATCGCCTCAAGCGGAGCTTTTTTTATGCCATAGCTTTGCGGGTCTAAAACACTCTCTTTGATTGAGCCGTTTTTGAGCGTAGCCATATGCGTGATACCGCTTATGCTTATCTCGTCCATACCTTCTTCTGAGCTTACCACTATTGCAGATTTCGCACCGTTTATCTTTAAAACCTCTGCCATTTTTGGAACAAAAGATTTATTAAAAACTCCAAGTAGCGATTTTTGAACACCTGCAGGGTTTGTAAGCGGTCCTAAAATATTAAATATAGTCTTATCCGATATAGTTTTTCTAATTGGCATAATAAAACGCATTGCGGGATGATGGTTTTGCGCAAACATAAATGTAAATCCGCTCTCTTCCAAGAGCTTTGCGCTTTGCTCTATGTTTAAGTCAAGCCTAACGCCTAATTTTTCAAACATATCCGCACTTCCTGATTTTGATGTAACCGATCTGCTTCCGTGTTTTGCAACTACACACCCGCAAGCTGCGCTTAGAATCGCAACAGTCGATGAGATATTAAAACTTCCTATCTTATCGCCGCCTGTGCCTACTATATCTATCGCTTTTTGCGATAAATAATCGGGTATCGGAAGCGCAATGGCATGAGAACGCATTACTTGCGCCGCCGCCGCAATAACATCTACGCTTGTATTATCATCAAGTTTTATGTCTAAAAGAAGCTCCCTCATCGCTTCATCGCTCATTTTATGCTCAAAAAGCGATGTAAATATCTCTTTTGCTTCGTTAAAATTCATAAAATTTCCTTTATGTATTCATTTTGCAAACTCTTTGGTGTTGATTTTGCGGTAGGAAGCTTAATGACCTCATATTTTTTGACGGAGTCTAAGTAATTTATGGTTATGATAGAGCCTATATCGACATTTTTACTTGCTTTTGCGACAACACCGTTTACAAGCACTACGCCGTTTTCTATCATATCTTGCGATATTGAGCGTCTTTTTGTTATATTGACGCTATTTAAAAACTTATCTATTCTCATATAAAGTACCGTTAAAAAAAATTTTTATATTGTAGAGAAATAAAACTTAAGAATTGGAACATTTTTTGCGTGAATAATATTATTCGCCTATATGTCTTGTTATATTTTATTTATTTCACATCTGTTTCACAAATAGTGATTATAATATCACCTTTAGTGTAAAGGATTTTAAAATATTGATTAGATATCTCTCTTTTTTATTGCTATCTTCTCTCTTGATGGCAGACACCCAAACTATAACTATTGATGAATGTATAGAAAAATCCCTTAGCAATCATCCTGATTTAAAAAGACTATCGCTTACTTTACAAAAAAGTAAAAGCGCATCAGACATAGCAAAAGCCGACTATTTACCGCAAGTTACACTCGGAGCACAATATAACCCGACAAATACTTTTGTTATGCCTCAAAACGGTCAGTTTAACACAATCCACGATGACAACTGGCTTTTAGATGCCGTATTAAATCAAAAAATCTACGATTTTTCCAAAACAACATCTTTGATAGACGCTTCAAAACAGGATGAAAAGATAGCTTCCTTATCTTTGGAGCAAGCAAAAGCTCTTTTAGTTTACAATGTAAAAAACCTTTACGATATAGCACTTTTTCAGATAAGTTCTATTGATGTAAGAAAAAAAGATTTACAAGCAAAAGAAGAGCTATATGCACAAGCAAAAGCTCTTGTGATAGAAGGGATAAAAACAAAGGCAGATGAAGCAAGCATTTTAAGTGCTCTTTATGCAGCAATAGAGAGCTTAGCCGTTGCGGAAGCAGAACATGAGAGAGCTTTGGCAATTTTATCACTCTATACCGGAGAAAAAATCCAAGACAACACAAAACTTGAACAAAGGAAAGTATCGTATGATATGCAAGAACAAGAGAGCCTAAGACAAAGCGTTGCATCAAATAACTTTGAGCTAAAGGCCATCTCGGAAGAAATAGGCAAAAATGCTCTTTTATACAGTGCAGCAAAAGCTTCAAACTATGGCTCTATAGATGCTGTAGCTTCCCTATCACACCAAAACTCACTCAATGAGTATGATACCTCAATGGTCGGCATTATTGCAAAATTTCCGCTATATAGCGGAGGAAGGTTAAGCGCTCAATCACAGCAAGCTCATATTGCGACGGAAGCAGCAAAAGAGTCTTACAACGCAAAAAGATTAGCACTTAATGAAGAGATAGAAACTCTTTTAATTGATATTAAAAGATATGAATACACTATAAAAACCAAAGAAGCAATAATAGAGTCTTCAAAAGCAGCAAAAGAGATTACTCATGCGCGCTACAAAGAGGGATTGTCAACCTATATAGAAGTTCTTGATGCTACAACAACACATTTATATGCAGAGCTTGGGCTTTTGGAAGCAAAATTTAATATAAACAAAATTCAAAATAGATTAGCGTACTTAAAGGGAGAAAATAGATGAAAACTTGGCTAAAATATGCGGTAATAGCACTTATTGCCACTCTTGGCGGAGCACTTTTTTATAATAAAGTTTATGTAGTAAAATCAACTTTTACCACAACAAAACCGACAAACGGAGATTTACAGGTAACCATCCGTGGTATCGGCAATGTGGATGCAAAAAATATTTATTCTATTACTGCACAAAGCGGCGGAGAGATAGAAGAGATTTTCTTTGATGAGGGAGAATGGGTAAAAAAAGGCGAACTTCTTCTTAGTATAGACCCCGTTGACGCCCCTATTGTGCTAGAAGAAGCAAAACTCTCACAACAAAGAGCAACACATGAAGTTGCATCCGCAAAAGAGAACTTACAGAGCCTAGAAGCACAAAAAACACTCTCTCAAGCTACTTACAATCGCTATGAAAAACTTCTGGAGCAAAAGTTTATCTCTCAAGCAGAGTTTGACAAGGCAAAGAGCGAGTTGCAAAATATCAATGCACAAATAAACGCTTCAAAAGCAAAGATAGCATCTGCCGCGTCAGAAGAGCTAAGACTTAAAAAAAGTATAGATGCAATCGGAACTAAGCTTCAAAGGCTCAAAATTTACTCGCCTGTTGATGGATATATTATCTCAAAAGAGGCAGAAAAAAGCCAATATGTTGCTCCGTCCACAACCATATTTAAAATTGTAGATCCGACAACCCTTTGGGTTAGAGCAAATATTGACGAGAGGCTGGCGAACAAGGTTAAAGTTATGCAAAAAGCAACTATCAAGCTAAGATCAAAACCCGATGAAAAAATCAAAGGAACACTGCAACGAGTAGTCGCGGTAAGCAACCCTGTAACACTAGAGAGAGAAGTAAATATAGGCTTTGATACAACACCTAATCAGTTTTACATTAATGAACAAGCCGAAGTTAACATTGAGGCGGCAAAATATGAGAATATTTTAAAAGTACCGCTTAAGCTTGTTGTAAAGCATGATGGCAAAAAAGGTATTTGGATAGCCGAAGGTAACAATGCTTTTTTTAAGCCTATAACTATTTTGGCTCAAAATGACGAGGAAGCTGCTATTGCTTCGGGAATAGATGCAAATGCAGAGCTGCTTATCTATACACCTAACAACAAACCTCTAAGTGAGGGTATGAAAATTTACAGATGATAAATTTAGCTAAAAGAGATATTGAGCATACTCTTGGAAAATTCATAGTTACGGCTATGGGTGTAGGTATGCTGCTTGGAATTGTTCTTATTATGATTGGGGTTTATCGCGGCATGATGGTAGATGCCGAGATACTCTTAGATGATATAAGTGCAGATTTATGGATAGTGCAAGAAAACACACTTGGACCTTTTGCGGAGTCTTCACGCGTACATCAAGATATGAAAGATATCATCTATGTAACAGAGGGCATAGATAAAAGCGAAGCTATGACATTTCAAAATATACAGCTTCCGAGTCCACAAAAGCCTGTACGCGTTGTTGCAGTGGGGTATGACATATACGGTTCAATAAACCCAGTAAACCCCAATAGGCTTATTGCAGGAAGGGATCTTAAAAATGAGCATTATGAAATAGTGGTTACGGACAAAACAGGTTTTAAACTTGATGAAAAAATAAAACTAGGACGAAATCTCTACACGGTTGTAGGCATCACGCACAGTACGGTATCAAACGGCGGCGACCCTCTTGTTTATATAAGCCTAAAAGATGCGCAAGAGTTACAATTTCTCTACTCAAACAAAGAGATACAAAATAATGAAGCAAGAGGCATAAAAAACTCAGACTCATTTATGGTAAATACGATTGTTGCAAGGGTAAAAAACGGTTATGATATAGATGAAGTAGCAAAAGATATACGAAAATGGCAACATAAAAGCGTCTATACCAAAGAACAGCAAAAAGAGATACTTACAAAAAATCTAATAGAAAAATCTGCTAAGCAGATAGGTCTATTTACTGCTATTCTCGTGGTTGTTTCTACTATCATCATAGCTCTTATTATCTACACTATGACTTTGGAAAAGATGAAAGAGATTTCTATTATGAAACTAATGGGGCTTCCAAACAGCCTTATAATTTCAATGATAGTTAAAGAGACTCTGCTTCTTGGTATTTTTGCTTTTATTTTCGGAAATATCTTCGCTCATCTTGTTTACGATAGATTTCCAAAACGCATAGTACTTGAAATACCTGATGCATGGGGGCTTTTTGGAGTGGTAATTATCGCTTCTATTTTAGCTTCTTTTGTCGGTGTAAAAAAAGTTATAAGCGCAGATCCTGCTGCTGCAATCGGGGGATGAGATGAACAAAGATATCGCAATTAAAGTGCAAAACCTTGTCAAAAATTTTGGCAAAGGCGAAAATCTAGTTAAAGTTATAGAAAATGCCTCTTTTGAGATAAAAAAAGGCGAACTTGTAGCGCTTATAGCTCCAAGCGGGGCGGGAAAAACTACACTTTTGATGATGATAGGGTGCGTACAAGAACCTACAAGCGGAGAGATTTGGTTAGGCGAAGAAAAAGTTTACGACAATAAATGGCTCTCAAAAGATACACGAAAAATCCGCCGAGAAAAGATAGGTTTTATATTTCAAGCACACTATCTAATCCCCTTTTTAAATATTATAGAGAATATCACTCTTTTGCCGCAAGTAAACGGTGTTAGTGAAAAAATATCAAAGCAAAAGGCAATGGAACTATTAGAGTACTTAGAGATAGCGGATAAGGCTTACAATAAATCATCACAGCTATCCGGAGGGCAAAACCAAAGAGTAGCGATTGCCAGAGCTTTGGCAAACAATCCTGAAATAATACTAGCGGATGAACCTACTGCAGCGCTTGATGCACAGCGTTCTATTAGCGTTATTAAGATGCTAAAAAAAATAGCTCAAGAACAAAATGTTGCCATAATTACGGTTACTCACGATGATAGAATCCTCCCCTACTTTGACAAAATTATGAAGATAGAAAACAGAGGTATTGTTTTTCACGAGCTGGGCGAAGATAAAATTTTGTAATTATTTAAAAAATACAAATTTACTCATGAAAAAATTAGTGAGATAGCAAGTTCGTTGTTGTATTTGGTGCTTGCTTTTATCTATGTTTTCTAAAAATAGTCAGTTCATCAAAATCCGTGTTTAGGTCTATCTTTTTCAAATCATATGCATTTAAATCATTTAACAACATTTTAAAATAAAAATGTAAGAAAATAAAATAAAATTTGGTACAATAATGAGAATTTGAAAAATAACTCAAGCTTTAAAGGTAACGATATGAGTCAAAGTACCGCTCTTCGAGAGAGAGAGAGAGAGAGAGTAAAAGCAAGTTTGCCGAGCTAATCGGCGAACTGCATACAAAATTTGACAACCCTTCAAAAAATAGCAATCTGCGTTATGCAGGGTTTTCTATCTACCGTGAAAAAAAAGTTAAAGAGCCTGAAAAAGGCAAAGACTCTTTTACTGTTGTACAATCGGCTTCTATATACATTAACAAATCCCAATTTTTAAAGTCTTCATATGACGATTTTAACGGTTATGTTTTTCATAGTGTCCAAGGAACAGAAAAAGGCGAACAGATAAATAGTAAAGATTTTAACTACCTTAAACTTTTTTTTAAAGACATAGATAGTGTCGATAATTGTTATAACATCTTCTTTTGTTTCAAACTTTTAGAAGAATATTACTTACAGATTATTTTTATCTACAAGAACAAACCGACTGATTCTCTAAATGCAAAAGACATAAAGAGTGTTGTCGAAGAGATAAAGACAGATACGCAAGCTTTAGAAGAATTTCTCGAAAAAACCACCGATATTACTCTTCCTACTACAAGGACAATCAAAAACGCTTCGCTTATTATACTAGATCTCATAAGAGATACAAAAAGAAAAGACTATAAACAATTGCTATATGCCGATGCTTCTATTACAAGGAAAATGATTTTTGACATCGCCGAGATAGTAGTCGCTTACGGCTTTTTTATCGCAGGGCATACTGGAGATGGGTTTTTCTTTATACGCGAACACAAAGATAGTGATAACGCCGTTACCATCAAAGAAGCAGAAGCGATTTTATATGAGATTGAAGAGTATCTAACCAAAAGTACACTGTTTTTTGGGTCAATAAATCATTTTGTTCTCAACCATAGAGTCAGACTACTTATAGATACAGTAGAGACGATTTTTGAGATGAACGATACCGATTCTATGGCAAAAAAACTCTATTTTTCCCCAAGACTGGATGAGAGTTTCGAGAAGATGCGACGTACTGTAAAGTACGATAATAAACATCTCCTTATTTTGGACGGCGATTATAAAGATATCGAATGGGTATCCTCCAGTTTTGAAATAAGAAAGGAGAAGCAATGCTAAAAAATGAAACTTTAATCCACTTGCTTGAAAAACTAACGATGCTACATGATCTTGCCGACAAAAAGGCATATATGGCGTTGTCAATGGTAGGAGCCGTTTCTCTCGTTTCTCCGCAATATATTAAAGAAGTTATCGAAAATAGCAACAGTTTTCATAATTTTTGGCAATTTGCTATTTTTATCGCTATTGCTGCATTTTTGATAGTTGCTCTCTCTGGTGCATACTTTGCCATACGCACACTCTTGCCTCGCACAAACTCTTCTGGTCCCTCAATCGTATTTTGGGGAAATGCCGCAAACAAAAAAGTTACCGATCTTCAAGACGAGTGGTCAAAACAAACTGATGATGAATTAATCAAAGGGCTTGTGATTGAATACCATAGCAATGCACAGATCGCCTCACAAAAATTCAAACACGCAAAAAGTGCACTCTATTTTGCCTCTGCAGCCATTGCCCTCTTTTTCATAATTGCTATGTCGTCTCTTAATTTTAAACAAAAAGACAACAATCATCATAGTATTGAAATAACTACAGTAGTGAAGGAAAAATCAAATGACAACTTGAAGCATCCTTAAAGATAGCGTTAAAATAAATACTCTTGAAACTTATATCAGTTGCGGTGTTCGCCGCTTTTATAAAATTTATATCAAAATAAGGAAAAAAAATGAAAACAACAGGACTCAAAATTCTTTTTATCGCTACCGTGGGTATCTCAGCGCTTTCTGCCGAAATGATTCGTATTGATACAAAAGAAGTTGTTATTGACACGGATCGCAAACTAATGTGGCAGGATGATGATAGGGAATATGGAAAAGATTCTAAAAAATTGCAATGGCATCAAGCAATAAATTATTGTGATAATCTTGTTTTTGCCGGTTTTGATGATTGGTATCTTCCCAGTATGGATGAGTTAAACAGCATCAAAAGTCAATTTAAAAAGGGGACAATAGAGACAACGAATATTACCGATGCTGCATTCAAAAGTAGACTTAGCGGTTCATGGTCATCAACTGGATGCATGATTAAGCATTATTCGCATGAAGCTAGGGAAATGAGAGCAACATCTGTTGCTTTTGCTGCCAATCAGCAACAAAACCCATGGTGGGATAGTTTTAAAAGTTGGAATATGCCTGTTCGTTGTGTTCGCCAAATGCAATCCAATGAATCTGTAGATAGAGACACAATCAATGAGTCAAATAGACAAGAAACCATCAAAAAAGAACG